>JAPUIA010000001.1 GCA_027297435.1 Gammaproteobacteria bacterium
GCAAAGTCGTCGAACGCTTTGTCGGTGACGCGGATGATGTGATCGCGAATGAACGCCGCGCCTTCGCGCGCGCCATCTTCCTGATGCTTCAAACAACACTCCCACTCCAAAACCGCCCAGCCGTCGAAATCATAGGCCGCAAACTTAGAGAATATGCCGCGAAAATCGATTTGCCCATCACCTAGAGAGCGGAAACGTCCTGGACGGTCGAGCCAATCTTGATAGCCACCGTAAACGCCTGAGCGCCCCGTCGCGTTAAATTCCGCGTCCTTGACGTGAAACATCTTGATCCGTTCGTGGTAGATGTCGATGAACGCGAGGTAGTCCAACTGCTGCAGCATGAAGTGGCTGGGATCATAGAGAATATTCGCGCGCCGATGCTCACCCGTCGCCTCGAGAAAACGTTCGAAAGTGAGCCCGTCATGCAGATCCTCGCCGGGATGAATCTCATAGCAGCAATCCACGCCAACGTCGTCGAACACATCGAGTATCGGTTGCCACCGCCGCGCCAACTCGGCAAACCCAGCATCAACCAAACCCGCAGGACGTTGTGGCCACGGATAGACGAAGGGCCACAGCAGAGCGCCGGAAAACGACACCTGCGCGGTATGGCCTAGGTTGGCACTTGCCCGCGCTGCAAGCTTCACTTGCTCTGTCGCCCACTCGGTACGCGCCGCCGGGTTGCCGCGCACCTCGACCGGCGCGAACCCGTCGAAGAGTTCATCGTACGTCGGGTGTACGGCGACCAGCTGCCCTTCCAGATGGGTCGAAAGCTCCGTGATCACCACGCCTTTCTCGCCGACCCGCCCAGCGAGCTCGTCGCAGTAGTCCTTGCTCTCGGCTGCAAGCGCTACATCGATGAAAGAGGAATTCCCGATCGGTACCTGAATGCCGATAAAACCGAGTTTGGCCGCCCATTCGGCGATCGCCTCGATGTTGTTGAACGGCTCGTCGTCCGCCATGAATTGCGCTAGAAAAATCGCCGGCCCTTTGATCGTTTTCATAGGATCCTCTTAAGCTTCACCTTGTGCGGTAGGCAGACTCATCCATGACCCACCAGCATTTGAACTCGCCACCACGCTGTCGATGAATTGCATGCCGCGTACGCCATCTTCGATCAGCGGGAAGTCCATATCGGTCTCGTGCACCTCGGTGCCGGCTAGCCGTGCACGCAAACAGGATGCGAAATTTCGATACAGATTGGCGAAGGCTTCGAGATAGCCTTCGGGATGCCCCGCTGGCAAACGAGTCGCCTCCAGCGCAGGTGACGAGAGCCCGCTTCCACCGGTGCGGCGTACTTCGATGGGTCGATCGGGCCAGCGTACGATCAACGAGTTCGGTTCCATCTGCGACCACTCGAGCCCGGCCTTTTCCCCGTAAACCCTAAGCTTCAAGCCGTTTTCCTCGCCGACGGCAATCTGACTTGCGAACAACACGCCTTTGGCGCCACCTTCGAACCGCAGCAAAACGTTGCCATCGTCATCGAGTTTGCGGCCCGGGACGAAGCTGGTGAGATCCGCGCAAAGTGCGGTGATCTTCAATCCGGTCACGTACTCCACAAGATTCTCACCATGGGTGCCGATATCGCCGAAACAGCCAGCCGCGCCCGCCCGTTCCGGGTCTGTGCGCCACTCGGCTTGTTTGTTTTCCTCCAGATTCGTAGCGAGCCAACCCTGCAGGTACTCGCAGATCACGCGGCGAACGTCGCCGAGCTGACCCGAAGTGATGAGATGGCGTGCTTCCTTGATCATGGGGTAGCCCGTGTAGTTGTGTGTCAGACCGAACAGCAGACCAGTCTCCTTCACCAGATCCGCGAGCTCCAGCGCCTCGCGCAAATCGCGGGTGACCGGCTTGTCGCACATCACATGAAAACCACTGGCCAACGCCGCCTTGGCCACGGGGAAATGAACGTGGTTGGGCGTTGCGATCACGACGAATTGCATGCACTCGGTTGCATCGAGCCGACGCTCCTCTCGAAACATCGCAGCATAGTCGGCGTAGCTTCGTTCAGCTGGCAATCCATAGAGCCGTTCACCGGAACGGCGGCTTTTTGCCGCGTCGCTGGAAAACGCGCCGCACACCAGTTCCACGTCGCCGTCGAGTTCGGCGGCCGTGCGATGTACCGCTCCGATGAAGGCACCCTCGCCTCCACCGACCATTCCCATTCTCAACTTTGCGGGCTTCGCCATACCCAACCGGCTCCTAAGAACAACGGGTACCGCGTGATACGATACCTTATCGGGAGGATTGCATGAGGACAATTCGCTTCGGTCTCATCGGGGCCGGTAGCATCGCCACCATTACGGCGCGAGAACTGCGCGGCCACGCAAACGTCGAACTTCGCGCCGTCGCAGATCCCAGCGATACACGAAGAGCCGCTTTGGCATCCAGTCTCGAGATCGGCGCATGCTACGCGCACGCCGATGAATTGTTGCGCGATCCGGAAATCGACGCGGTGTATATCGCCGTACCTAACAAGCTGCATGCCTCGCTCGCCAGTGATGCGTTGACGGCCGGCAAACACGTTCTGCTCGACAAACCCTTCGCAATGTCCGCAGTCGAGGCACAACAAGTTACCGATACGGCGGCCGCCAGCGGCAAGACCTTGATGTTGGGCATGAACCAACGGTTCGACGCCAATGTACAGCGGGCCAAGCAGATGTTTGAAGCCGGCACGTTGGGGGACGTATACCACGCCAAAGCATTTTGGCGGCGGCGTTCCGGTATTCCGCGTATCGGTAGTTGGTTTACCCACAAAGCCACATCGGGCGGCGGCGCGCTACTCGATATCGGTGTGCATATGCTGGACACCAGTCTCTACGTGTTAGGTAACTTCCGACCCGTCAGCGTGACGGGAGCAACTTACACCCGCTTCGGCCAACGGGGTTTGGGCGATGGTGATTGGGGTCGGTCCGAGCGAGAACACACCAAGTTCGATGTGGATGATTTCGCTACCGCATTGATCAGACTAGACACGGGCACGACCATTAGTCTGGATGCTGCTTGGGCCCTGCACCAACCTCGTGGCAACGAGATGGGTATTTACCTCTACGGTGAGGACGCGGGTCTTTCCGTGTACGAAGACCTGTTGTACCGGCAAGGCGAGAACGGCGAGTACTACAGCATTGAAGGGTCGAACATCGGTGAGCTGCGTTACCCGCACTGCAGTCGTGCCCATCACTTCGTCAACGTGCTGCTAGGTGAGGAAGAGCCCGCCGTCACGCTGGACGAGGCGCTGAGCGTCCAACGCATCCTGGATGCGATTTACCTCAGTTCCCGGACGGGCGAGGAGGTTCGGCTATGACCCCTATCTCCGTTCAGCTTTATTCCTTGAGAGAAGCTTCGGCCATCGACTTCGACGACGTGCTGTCGAGCCTCGCCACTATCGGCTACAAGGGCGTGGAACCTTTCGACCTTTACGGGAAATCGCCCGCCGACTTCAAACAGCAAGTTGAAGATCTTGGTATGGCGATTTCATCGAGCCACTACCCATGGGCAAATCGAGCCCATCCCAACGAGGTCATCGACGTATTGGGCGACTTGGGACTGACGCGCGCGGCCGGCGGTTTCATGCCCGATGATTTCAAAGACCTGGACGCCATCCAGCGTACGGCGGACGCGACCCAGGCGATCATCGACCAGCTGCGACCCGCTGGGATCGACTTGTTTCTGCACAACCATTACTGGGAGTTCGAGTGTATCGATGGACGGTGCGCCTACCACTACTTGCAAGAACTGGTGCCAGACGTGCAGTTCGAAATCGATACTTATTGGGCCGCAAACTTTGGTGCCTGCGATCCTGCTCAAGAGGTCTCCAGAGTGAAGCACCGCACGCCGCTCTTACACATCAAAGACGGACCGCTGGAGAAAAAGCAGGCGAACGTCGTGCTGGGCGAGGGCGCCATGGACATTCCGGGTGTCATCGCGGCGGCAGACGCAGACGTGTTGGAATGGTTGATCGTGGAATTCGACGCTTGCGATACCGATATGATGGCTGCCGTGGAAGCAAGCTACCACTACCTAATGGATGAGCAACTAGGCGAGGGTAATGTCTGAGATTCTCTACGACTTCGGTTCCGGTCGTTCCGACCCGGGAACCTTTCCGGCCGATGCCTTGAAAAAACTGGTCAGCCGCGTCATCGACCAAGAAGCCGAGGCGCTAACCAACTACCCGGGCAACTTAGGCCACCGCGGCATGCGGGAAGCCATGGCCAACCGCGAATCCACCCGCGAGGGTGTGGACGTCGACCCCGAGCATCTGGTCCTGACCAATGGATCGATGCAAGGCGTAACGCTGACCGCCGAAGCCCTGCAAGACGACCACGGTGATGCGATCATCCTCGAAGAGTTCTCCTATCCCGGATCGCTGTCCGCCTATCGTTCGCTCAAGTTCGACATGGTCGGCATCCCCCTGGACGAAGGCGGCATGCGACTCGATGCGATGGAGGCCGAACTCGTGCGTCTGGACAAGGCAGGACGCCGCCCGAAATTCATCTATGCCATTTCAACCTATCAGAACCCGACGGGATTCGT
>JAPUIA010000010.1 GCA_027297435.1 Gammaproteobacteria bacterium
GACCTATCGGCGAACCAGAACAGGAGTCTGACAGCGGCGACTTTGCCGCACGACCGGCGCGCGTCGCTTGTAGGCATGGGTGGTCACGTCCGCGAATTCGTGCCCGCAAACAGGCCGATTAAGCTACAAGTCAGAACGTCCACGAGCCATAGACGCCGATGACGTGCATAGTGGTGTCGTAGTCCCCGACGAGACGGCCGGCGACGTTCGTCGTGTCGATATTGTTGTCGCCGCGTTCCTGTTCATCATCACCAGCGTGGTGAGCGCAGCCTATGTACTTGCCATGTTCTCACTGGGCGGTGACCTGAATCCGAGCACGAAGGTCAAGCTCGCTTGGGGCGTCGTGCTCGGAGCGCTCGGTCTGGTGATGATCCTCTCCGACAGCGTCGACGCGGTGAAATCGATCATCGCCCTCGGTGCGATGCCGTTCGTGTTCATCGTGTTGCTGTTGACGGTATGCCTGCTCAAGGCGCTGAAGAGGGAGACGGGCGGATGAACTGGGAAAGTCTCATCGACACACTTTTGAACGTCAGCGTGTTCGTCGTCATCGGACTGCTTGTGTGGTTGTACTTCAGAAAGGAGCCACCCGACGAAGGATCTTCCGGACCCGCGCCTCTCTTCACGAAGGATTCGGATTAGACGCCGACATCAGGGCGTTGTGATCTTAACCTCGTACTCGAAGGTCCCGCGATTGCCTTGTCCCCACTTGCGCTTCCAGGTGCCGGCCCCGGTTGCTCCGGTCCACTTGCCGCTGCCACCGATGATTTCGACGGTGGCGCCATCCTTTTCGTCCCTGCCTCGCAGGTCGAAGCTATCGCCTTCGGTCTCGGTAAAGGTGCAGAAAAACTGCGAGCTGTATTCGTCCTCAACCGTGAGATGAGCGAGGCCGGCGCAATCGCCATAGATGAATCCCGACTCGCTGGGCTCGATGGTCGCAATCGTGTCGTGGATGAGATGCATGACAGCGTCGCCGTTGGCGAGCGGCAGGATCGCTCGTGTCAAGACGTAGGACCCGGTGCCGCGATAGGTGACGGACTCTCCCGCCGATACCGCTGCGCCGAGAAGAACCAGTGTCGCGCCGAACAGCACGCCTCGCGTAAACATGGTCCACATGCCGGTGTCCTCCTGAATCACTGAATCTGGTAATTTCGAGCCGACATGCAGGCACTCCACGCTCGGTCGTAGGCTTGCTGCTGTTGCGCCCGCCTCTGCTCGGCGTCTTGCTGGACTGCTTGCTGCTGTTGCTTCTGATGCGCTTCCCACCCATCCCGTTCGCGCCGGGCACGGTTGCGACGAACCGTGCCCCCGATAGCTCCTACGCCCGCACCCACCGCAGCGCCGGTGCCAACGTCGCCGGCGATGTCCCCACCGATGGCACCCACGGAGGCACCGCCGGCGGCACCCCTACTTGTTCGCAGCGAGCAACAGCCGCGCCGTCACGGCTATTTCGCTATTCGTCGTGGCGAACACTCTGGGTCCGAGTAGGAGATCATCGGCACCGACGATGCCAAGCGAAACGACCCGACCTCATTCGACCAATCGTCGAATCGACTCGAACTGCTCGACCACGGCACTACGCATCATTCCCCGGCCGATGCTGCGCTTCAAGCCGCCGCCAAATCCGGCCACCTGATCCGTCGAGGTACGATTGACGTAGAATACCAAAGTCCCTTGTTCGACCTGAACGGCACCGGAGATAATCTGTAGTGAATTGTAAGAGTGCCCGACGTAGAATTCATGGTAGGCATAAAGCGCGTAATCTCCCGGCTCGAGCTGATACATTCGATGGCCGAGAACATAGGCCGGTCTATCGTTGACGGATTTCTTGATCAATGCGAATCGATTGTGAATTGCGTCTCTGCCATCGTCGGGATAGTTCAACAAAGCACGGTAGAAGTTCGGTATTCTTTTCTTCACGAGGGTTGTCCGCCGAATTTTGTCACGAAGCTCCTCTCCCGGATCGACACTCTTCTTTCCACGGTCATACGGTGCGATCGCGCCGAGTCCCCCCTGACGAAATGCTTTGTATCGTTCCAAAAGGATGGTCCGGTACGCATCGTTTATTGCGTTCCTGACGGTCGGGTCGTCCGCTGATCCCGACGATTCGACCTTTTGCGCGACGGAATTGAGGTGCTCGATCTCTTCTTTGGAAAGGTTGAACTTCGAACCCGGTGCGACCCGCCGCAACTCGGCTACCTCTTTCGATTCGTTCGCCGTGAAACCCATGCCAGAAAAAAGCTCTTCGCTCGGCGGGTGGTCGCCGAGAAAGTGAACCTCGATGACGTCGGCGCTCGCCCGCAAAACATCACCTTTGAGTACGAGCTCTGCCAGTCGGTCGATGGGTGCTCGTACGAGCATCGCTACTACAATAGCCAGCTCCTTGTCGGTTCCTGCTTCCAGTTCGTAGGATACGATCTCGTTCGCAAGCAGCTTTTCCAGGTCGGCGCCCTCGAAAGGGAGATGGGCAATGGTCTCTTCGATGCTGGGGATAGAATCTGCGGCTTGCGCGTACAGACCGGGCACGATCATGGGAAACAATGCGAGCAAAGCAATCAATTTTTTCCACATATCGATCTCCCAGCTCCGTAGTGTTTGAACGGCACTCACGGGGGCGTCTAGAAAATAGAGTCCAGAAGTCCGCCGGTGAGCAGTTGTTCACACGCCCGTGATCAAACACCGGTAGATGTGGCTATCATTGCAGCGTACTATCTTTGCGGTGTAGCGTCACACCTGATACATGGGAGGATCCAGGCGATGGGCTCGAACCGGTTGGCACGCCCTGTCGCGGTCGTCGCGGCGGCTCTGACAATCGGAGCTTGTTCCAGCACGCAGCCGTTGCCTGCCAGCATATACGTAGATGAAATCGCGCGCGGCTATGAGCGACTTTCTCCGCAGCTTCAGTCCACCGAGGTGGACCTACTATATGTGACCGACAGAACGCCCGAACACGACGACGAGGGGAATGTCCGCTATCGTATCGGCCGTTCCCAATCGACGGCCTTCGGATCGGTCGTCGTGGATCTCGACAAAAGCAGGTCCTGGGACGAGCTGGTCGCGTGGACGCGAAGCGAGGGGTCTGACGGTTCGGCACCGACCCCTGAAGTTGTATCGATAACGGAACTCGGGCGATTTCCCGACACCCCTTTCCCGCTCACGGTGGACGACTCCGGACAGGTCGTCAACAAGCCGGGGGTCGAGGAGGAGCATGCGGGTACGAGGGACGTTGCCTTGGGGGAGCTTCGTCGCCGACTGGCGCTGACCGACCATAAGATGCTGAACGTAATCGTGCATGGCGTTGGTACCAGCTTCGAGGAGGGTGCACAGACCATCGCTATGGCGTGGCACCAGCGCGGGCGAAGGGGAGTGCCGGTTTATTACAGCTGGCCGGCCGGTCAGTCGGGCTTTCTCAGGGGCTATTCCTACGACCGCGAGTCCGGCGAGTTCACCATTTTTCACTTGAAGCAAATGCTGCGCTGGCTCGGCAAACTGCCGGAGGCAGAAGATGTCAATCTGATCGCCCACAGCCGCGGAACCGATATACTGATGAGCGCGCTTCGCGAACTCATAATCGAGGCGCGGGCAGCCGGACTCGATCCCCGAGAGGAGTTCAATTTTGGTCATGTTGTGCTGGTCGCGCCGGATATGGATATGGAAGTTCTTACTCAGCGCGTCGCTGCCGAAGGTGTATTTCAGGGCGTGAGGCAACTGACGGTCTACGTGAGCGAGGACGACTGGGCGATCAAGTTCTCGAAATCACTGTTCAGCAGTAAGCAAAGGCTCGGACAGCTAAACCCGGAAGATTTCACGGAAAGGAAAATGAGCTTTCTGCGCAAAATCGCGAATGTGAATATCATCTTCTACAAAGGCAGCGCTGGCGGTATCTTAGGTCACAGCTACTATGAAACACCGGAGATTATGTCCGACATAGTCTTGCTCAGTGAAGGCCGCCAAGTAGGCGCCGAGCACGGCCGTCCCCTCGAACCAATTGCCCCCCATCTGTGGAGCATTCGAGACGGCTACACGCCTGGACCATAACGATTACGTAGGAAGGCCACTCGCAGGAAATGGCTGAACCCCGGCCATCCTGCCCGGCGTGTACATTGAATGTCTCCGCAGATGTGGAATCGCCATCGGCTGCCTTCTGGCGTTCAGAA
>JAPUIA010000100.1 GCA_027297435.1 Gammaproteobacteria bacterium
TCACTGGTACTGCGGGCGGGATTCCTGCCCAAGACGTTTGACGATCTGAACAGTTTCGGTAACGGCACCTACCGCGTGGAGGAAAAAATGGATTTCTCCGTACGCTACCAGTCGGATACGTCCCGCCCGTTGAGCTTCGCATTCGGTGCCGGTTTCAACCGTGAAGATCTCGGGGGCAACAGTTTCAAGTACGAAGGCAAGATCGAGTGGCGTCCCACGGACCGGTTCAGCCTGTCGGGGGCGCTTGCCTATCACGATCGCGAGGGTTGGTTGTTGCACCAAGCCGGACCCAATTTTACGACCTTTGATGCCGATCAGTGGACACCGCGATTCGACGTCGACTATTTCATCAGCGCCAAGCAGCAGTTTCGTATCTCGTTTCAATGGGTGGGCATCAGGGCCAAGGAACGTGAGTTTTTCCTCGTGCCAAGCAAGCCGGGTGATTTGATACCGACGACCAAGCCGCCGGGCCCTCCCGATGATTTTGCGATTTCGGATATGGTGGTGCAGGCGCGCTATCGTTGGGAGATCGCGCCGCTGTCGGACATCTTCATCGTCTACACCCGTACTTCGGACATCACGACGGCATTGGGCAACTCTGGCTTCGGCGACCTGGTCAGCGACGCGTGGAACCGGCCCATCGGCAATCAGTTGGTGATGAAGATCCGCTACCGGTTCGGTTCTTAGCGCTGATCATCGCGGCAAGAATTACGACTAAGCTCTAAACCTCTGCAAGACCCGGTAGGAGCGACTTTAGTCGCGATTTCTTCTATACGCGGTCCGGCGAATGCCTATACATGTGTCATCTGCGGACTAGCGCGATCTGTTCTTTGCATGGCCGGCCTGATGACGCGTGACCTAAACGTACACCTGTTAATATGACCGTGATATCTGTTTGGGGGAAACACGTGTCACTAGCTAAACGCGTTCTGATTGCTAATCGCGGCGAGATCGCCATCCGCCTTGCTAAAGCGGCGACCGCACTTGGTATGGAATCGGTTAGCGTCTACGCGCCGGTCGATAAGTTGTCACTACACACGCGGTTCACGACGGAATCGTTTGAGATCGGCAACGCCGAAGACTCGGTCGGCGCCTATTTGGACGCGGACGCTATCCTCCAGATTGCCAAGTCGAGCGGTTGCGACTGCGTTCATCCCGGTTACGGGTTTTTGGCGGAAAGCGCGTCGTTTGCCGAGCGATGTGCTGAAGAAGGCCTCGCATTCGTCGGACCGCCACCTGCTGTGCTCGCACTGTTTGGGGACAAGGTGGCCTCGCGCGCGCTTGCCGAGTCGCTGGATATCCCGGTTGTGCCGGGCAGTCCGGATTCGTTGAGTTCAGCCGATGCCGCCGCCAAGCTGGCAAGCGACCTTGGGTTTCCGGTTATGTTGAAGGCGGCCGTCGGTGGTGGTGGTCGCGGAATGCGGGTCGTCGAAAGTGCCGAACAGATGGCGGATGCATTTACACGTTGTCAGAGCGAAGCGGAAGCTGCGTTTGGCGATGGTGCGGTGTTTCTGGAGAAGCTCGTCGCGCGTCCGCGGCACATCGAAGTGCAGATTCTTGCAGATTCGTACGGTAACGCGGTGCATCTTCACGAACGCGACTGCTCGGTGCAGTTACGCAACCAGAAAGTCGTCGAAGTGGCGCCTGCACCGAGTCTCGACGCAACTTTGCGTGAACGGTTGTCGTCCGATGCCATCAAACTCATCCAGGCGGCTGCCTATGCCAACGCCGGAACGGTCGAGTTTCTCGTTGTCCCCGAGACGAACGCCCATTATTTCATCGAGTGTAATCCGCGTATTCAGGTCGAACACACGGTTACGGAACAGATTACCGGTATCGATCTCGTCGAGACACAGTTTCACCTCGCCGGTGGTGCTACGCTCGAGTCGCTCGGCATCGGCGACCAGCAGGCGGTTGGCGACCCGAGTGGGTGCGCCGTGCAGGCTCGCGTGGTCGTCTCGAGTCCCGGAACCATTACCGCGTACAAAGAACCAACTGGTGCCGGCGTGCGCGTCGATGCGTGCGGCTATCTCGGCTACACGCCGCCGCCGCAATTCGATCCGCTTCTGGCCAAGCTAGTCTGTACCGCCGGTTCGCGGGGCGCATCGTTTATCCAAGCCGTCGATCGCACGCTGGCCGCGCTCGATGAGTTTCAGATCGGCGGTGTGCAAACCAACTTGCAACAGCTGCGAGGGGTTCTGGCGAATCCAGATTTTCGCGCCGGCGATGCGCGAACGACGTTGTTCGCCGAGGAGCCGTCGATCACGAACGCCGCATTCGTTGGATCCAGTGCGCTCGTGTTACTGGATCAACAAGCCAGGGAGCTGGGCAACGGTGGGCTAATCGCCGCACCCACCACGGCGACGCCCATGCCGGCTCTGCCAACACGGGAAGATTGCCAATCCGTCGCGTGTCCTATAGACAGCATGGTCGTGGAAGTCACTGTCAACGAGGGCGATTTGATCGCCGCCGGACATCCGCTACTCGTCGTCAGTGCAATGAAAATGGAGACGGTCGTCAACGCCCCGTGTTCCGGAACCGTGAGCGCGTTACAACCGTTGAAGGTCGGCGATCTGGTAGCCGCGGGGCAGGTGTTTGCGTTGCTTACCCCCGCTGACGGTGTCGTCGACCAAATGACATCGCTACGCCCAGACCAGACTTGGAGCGAGGTGTTAGAAGAAGTCGACGCGTTGCAGAACTTTGCGCGGGAACGGCTAGCGCCCGGTTCAGAGGATCCAGGCGTTGTCCGCCAACGTGCTCGCGGCAAACTGACCTGCAGGGAACGGATCGACTTGCTGTTGGACGATAACTCGTTTCGTGAAGTCGGCAGTGTTGCTGGGTTCGCGTCATACGACGAAGACGGCGGCATCGATGCGTTCACGCCGGCCAACAGTATCGGCGGCCGGGGCAAGATAGACGGGCGTAACGTGGTGGTGTGTGCCGACGACTTTACGTCACGCGGTGGCCACGCCGATGGCGCAATTGGCGCAAAAAGTGGTTATCTCGATCGGCTTGCGATCGAAATGCACATACCGTCGGTACGGCTGCTGGATGGATCGTCCGGCGGCGGTAGCGTTGCCGCCATGGTGCCGGCGCAGAAAAAAGAAGGTGAAAGCAGCGCCAAGGAAAGTTCAGGCGCTATCAAAGCAGGGCGACCGCGCGTCGCGGGTGGAGGCGGTTCGTTCTTGCCCGGTCATCTAGGCAGCACGATGTACACGGAACAACTGGCAACGGTGCCGGTGGTCAATCTGTTGCTCGGCAGCGTGGTTGGCATCGGGGCAGCGAAGGCGGTGCTCGGCCACTTCGCGGTCATGGTGCGTGATATCGCCCAACTCTTCGTGGCGGGACCACCCGTTGTATCACATGCCATGGGCTATGAGATCACGAAAGAGGAACTCGGCGGCTGGCATATCCACTGCACGAATGGTTCGGTCGACAACCTCGCGGAGTCCGAGGAAGAAGCCGTCAGAATGGCGCGGCGTTTCCTCTCCTATTTGCCGTCGAGTGTTTACGAAGCACCTCCGGTCATTGCGACGAACGATCCCATCGATCGGCGGGACGAGGAACTCGCGACGCTTATCGCTCGCAAACGCACGACCACCTTCGACATTCGGCGTGCCATAGCGTTGCTGGCGGATATAGACTCATTTTTCGAGATCGGCGCTCTCTGGGGTACCGATCAGGTCACCGGCTTCGTGCGATTCGCTGGCCACCCGCTCGGCGTCATCGCGTCCGATAGCCGGCACGCCAATGGCGGCGCGCTCACCGCTGATGGCTGTGACAAATTGAGGCGTCATCTCGATGTCTGCGATCTATTTCATATCCCCGTGCTCAACCTTGTCGACAATCCAGGATTTGCGGTCGGCCTCGAGCACGAGATGACCGGCACGATTCGCAAAGGCGGTGAGTGGATGGTGGCGTTCGCACAAGTTGCGGTGCCGATCTTCACGGTCGTGATGCGGCGCAGTTTCGGCGTGGCGGGCAACAATTATGCAACACCGCGCTCGAAGCCTTCGGTGCGCGTAGCTTGGCCCGCAGCGGATGTGGGTGGAATTCCCCCTGAAGGTGGCATCGAAGCTGCCTACAAAAGGCAGTTGGCGGAAGCCGAGGACCCGGCCGCTTTGCGAGCCGAACTGAATGCTCGCATCGAGAGTGTCAGGGGGCCGGTTGGGCCGCTCAACAAATTCCAGATAGAGGAGATGATCGATCCCCGCGACACTCGTCGACTCGTTTGCGAGTGGGTGGAGATCGCATACAAAGTGGCGACACATCCGGCCGGGCTGGTACCGCGTGACCTGCAATTTCGACCATAGTGGTTAGGTGAGCTGGTGGTTGGCGGGCTTGAACGGCCGATGACTCTCCGAGGTTGGCTGTCTGGGTGAGATTCGACAAACCCTGGCCAATCATCTTTATGCAGCTTTCCCAACGAGGACTTCCAAAGGAATGCCCAAACCTACGTGTAGCCGACGGATCATGTCCAGAGAGAGGCTGCGTTTTCGATTAAGTATCTCGGAGACGCGGTGACGCGACCCGACAAACGGTTCCAAGTCTTTGCGCTCAAGCCCTTGCTGGTCCATTACCATGTTCCCAATATGGGAACAATAGAAAGTCTTCGATGCGCGTTGGCAGCAATGTAAACTGCCGGGTAGGGAAATTGTCGCGATCACCAAGGTGTTCATCCAGGTGCCGCCCTCAAGCCTCTGCGGACGCATTCTTCAACGGCCAGCTCGCCCAGCCGCCCTGAATAATCATCGCGTTTTGGCGGTAGAATTATCGGCCAGTCAAACACTGAGATGCCTCCCTCAAGGACAGCCGCTATGACTGCTCTCGATCAGATCTTCCCAGACCTCAAAATCATCGACAGCGATACCCATTGGAGTGAGCCCCACGATTTGTGGACTAGCCTGGCTCCTGCCAAATATCGGGATCTCGTGCCTCAAGTGAAGGAGCACAACGGCCGCCGTCGCTGGGTGGTCAATGGAGACATCCCACTGGCAGGTGTTTCGGCAGTTTCCGCCATCCAACCCGACGGCGAGAAAATGCTCGGGCTGCGGTTTCTGAAGGCCGACATCGATCACGTGCACGCCGCATCCTACGACTGCGACGCACGACTGCAACTCATGGACACCCTGGGCATCAGCCACGGCATAGTCTACCCGAACGTCGGTGGATTCGGCAACCAGAATTTTCTTCGCGTCGACGACAAGGCCCTGCGCATCGCTTGCGTCGAGATCTACAACGACTGGATGAACGATCTGCAGTCCCGCTCGGGCGATCGCATCCTGCCCATGGCCCTGGTGCCGTGGTGGGACATCAAAGCCTGCGTCGCCGAGGTCGAGCGCGCCAAAACCAACGGCGCGCGCGGCATAGTCATGTGCTCCAACCCGCACGACTCCGGCATGCCAAACTTCGCTCAGCCCGACTGGCAGCCGTTCTGGGAGGTCTGTGAGGCTCTGGAGATGCCGATCAACTTCCACATCGGGTCATCCGTTGGGGATATCGACTGGTCCGGTTCGGTGCCTTACGACACGTGGACGGGCGACGTGAAGCTCACGCTGGGAGGCGCCGCGATCTTCCTCGGACAGCTCCGCTGGCTGGTAAACCTACTGGTCAGCGACGTGCCTGAGCGGTACCCGAACCTCAAGTTCGTGTCGGTGGAGAGCGGCATCGGTTGGTTGCCGTTTGTTCTCGAGGCCCTGGACTACCAGTGCGGCGAGACAGCGCCCGATCACATGGCGCACCTATCCATGAAGCCTTCGGAGTATTTCAAACGCCAGTTCTATGGGTGCTTCTGGTTCGAATCACGCAGCCTGGGATCTGCGATCGAGCAGTTGGGTGCCGATCAGGTCATGTTCGAGACCGACTTCCCTCACCCCACTTGCCTGTATCCGGATAGCACGAGCCGGGTGCGCAAGGCCATTGCGGATCTCGACCCCGTCGTACAGAAGAAGATTCTGCGAGACAACGCGGCCAGGCTTTACAAGATCGAACCGTGAGTCTAGGAGACCTCGGCGTATCTGGGTAGGAGCGAATTCGTTCACTACGATAGACAAAGGAGATCGCGGCTGAAGCCCGCTCCTACCTCGATATCGAGATTTTTCCATTCCTGCGGGCCATCAACTCGCGCCAGGTGGTCAACACGATCGCTTCTGCCTCGATGACGGCACGAAGCCTTGGATCGAGCATGGCCTCCAAATCGCCGAGCCGGCCCTCTCCGGAATCGGATATGTACTCGAAAACCTCTGTCGTATCGGTGCAATGCATGATCATCATAGTCACGCCCGGCGACAGCGAGGGAGCCATGTGGGCGACGGTGGCCACCGATAGTCGCGCCACTCCGCGGTAAGCGTAAGGTGCAGACCCGCGTCGTCGACGTGCAAAATGAGTGCCCGTGTGCCTTCCGGCCAACCAAGCCGTTCGGCATACGTTTGTGCATGTCCTTGCATCGAACCGAGTCCCGCGAGCAGCAATAGCAATATAGAAGGAACCCTCACACGATCTCCTGTTGTTTTCGCCGCGCGCCCCACTATACGGAGGCTGGCAAAACTTTACGCAGGTGCCCGGGGAAACTCCTCCGGAAAGTCACCCTCAGCGACGCAGGTAACGAACGCCCGGACCATCGATCGACCCCAGCTGATATAGTCGTCCCGGATACAGATTCAATGAGGGAGCGGGACTGATGATCGATTTCGAAATACCGGCTGAAACGAAAGCCGTTCGCGCCAAAGTGCGCGCGTTCGTACAGGACGAGTGTGTTCCGGCCGAGGAAAATTGCACGGCAGAGAACTTCGAATCGGTACTCGCCGAGTTGCGGACCAAGGCCCGTGCGCAGGGCTTGTGGTGCCCGTTCATCCCGCCCGAGCACGGCGGCATGGGCCTGAAGCCGCTGGCCAACGCTCTGGTGCAGATGGAACTCGGTGAGAGTTTCCTAGGTGCCCTGGCGCTAAACACCCAGGGACCCGACGATGCCACCATGCTGACCTTGCTGGAGCACGGCACCGATTATCAAAAAGAGAAATTCCTGGCACCGCTCTTGGAGGGTGAGAAGCGCATCTGCTACTCCATGACCGAAAAGGCTGCGGGCGCCGACGCCACCGGCATGCAGACGACGGCCGTGCTCGAAGGCGACAACTGGGTGCTGAACGGCGAGAAATGGTTCAGCTCGTCAGCGAGCGTGGCCGACATCGCGCTTGTCATGGCCAAGACAGACCCCGATGCATCGCGACACGAACAGTACAGCACCTTTCTCGTGGAACTGCCCAACCCCGGATATCAGATTCTGCGCAACATCGAAACCATGCAGCCCCACACGGATCTCGGACTGAAGCTCGGCGGCTCACACTCGGAAATCAACATCGAAAACCTGATGGTGCCCCGCGAGAACCTTCTGGGTGGCCGCGGTCAGGGCTTCAGCATGGGCCAGCACCGGTTGGCCTACGGTCGCCTGCGCCACGGCATGCATAACGTCGCCATGGCGCAACGCGCGCTCGATCTTGCCGCGGGTCACGTGATCAACCGCACTACCTTCGGCAAGCGCCTCGCCGACCGGCAAGGCGTGCGGTGGATGCTGGCAGACTGCGCTGCTGAAATTTACAAGGCGAGACTGATGCTGCTGCAAATTGCCTACAAGGCCGAGCGCGGTGAGGACCTGCGTCAGGAAAACGGCATCGCCAAGGTGTTCCTTGCGCACATGGTGCATCAGGTGGTCGACACCGCCCTGCAGCTACACGGCGCGCTGGGCTACAGCCACGACACGCCACTGGCGCGTTGGTACATCGGTATACGCGCCCAGCGACTGGTGGATGGGCCGGACGAAGTACACCGCTGGCGCACCGGTGCCAACGTGATCAAGGCATATGAAGAGCACGGCACGACAGCGTCTGCGTGCGGGGGCGAACTGCTTTAGCGCGCGTTGCTATATTTCGACTTGTCGATCAAAGACGCCCGGCGATTCGCTCTAGTCTTCCCCCAGATCAAAGCGGAAACCGATCTCGTAGAGAATGTCATTGGAGTCGAACACATCACTGTCGATACCGCTGACGCCAACGACGATTGACAGCACCGGTATGGCCCGATATCGCAGGCGGGCGTTCCAAAGTAGATCGCTGGTGTCTTGGTCGTCAAAAAGCATACTCAGGCTGGCTTCAGCTTCGAATTTGTCGGTGATACCGGTGCGCAGTCCGAACTGAACATTGCCCGCGTGTTGACCTTCATCGAGTTTGAGGGTACCCAGCTCGGTTTCATACTCGAGACGCGTATAGCCCGCGCTGACCAACGCGTCCAATCTGTTGGTCAAGCTAAATATCCGGCCCATCGAAACGTCGAAGCGCGTCTGTGACATTTCCAAGTCCACTGCGCTTTCTTTTAAACGCACCCGATTCACGCGACCTTGTAAGACCCATTTTTTTGCGACGTGGCCGCTGAACCTGGCTTCGACACCCTGGATGTCATGGTCGGAAGGCTGTTGATATGCCACTTCGACATATTGCCAGGAAAGCCCTTCAGCGAACGCGCTCGACGCGAGCAATACCGTCGCGGCCAAGCACATTTTTGCCGTTGTTTTGATCGTCACCATGTCATCTCCATATGCATCAGGTGGGTTTGGTCGGTTAGTTGACCGGATTCGGGAAGTTACCAGTGGTGCAATAGTCTTCTGCTTCCCAGGTATTGATCGGTGTAACCAATACGTTTGCGGACGGGTCAATCGCCATGTCGAATACTGCCCAACATCGCGTCGGTGCTCCTGGAGGCGGGGTGAACAGGGTTAGGTCACCGCGCAGATTCAGTTCAACACGAGCGGGCGAGGACTGTATGTCGCCGGTGCCGGAAAACAAATGTACGGCGTAACGATAGACACCCTGGAACGGAAAGTCGGGAACCGTAACGATTTCCGGACCAAAACCCGAGACGTCATCAACGTCGAGGTCAACCGATATGTTGTTCACCAGGACCGAAGTCTGCGTAAAGTTGACCGTGAAATCGTCATCTGAATCGAGGCTCGAGAAACCGAAGAATCGCGTATCGAGGTCGGACGGGTTGGCGCCCCAAGTTAGATTGATCGTCGAACTACCACCCGATGCGACCAAGCACGGGGCTACGGTGCTGTCGACGCCGCCGGACGAAGCCTGAATGGTGCCGCTTTGCAATGCATCTCCTACCGTTATCAACACGTCGGAGAATGGTCGAACCGGTACCGCGAACAGGCCGTTCGAGTCGGTAATCGCCAGGGAACTTCCCAGGTAGGTCGCCCCAGTTGCGTTTACGCGCACGTTAGGATAGGGCGCACCCGAGGAGTTCACGACGCAACCGTTAATGAATACAGGCACGTACGCTTCGTCAGCATTCCAGGTGGTGAAGTGGCTTACCTGGCCGGCATATACGAGCAGCCCACTTGCCAGGAGCGTGCGTATCGCTTGACCCTCCTCGATCCAGTACCCGTTTGCGGAATCGTAGTAAAACATCGGCGTTGCCGCTGGCGCGGTAAGCAGTTCGGCTGCGGCGACGGGTATGTTGATAGTGGCAACTTGGCCGACATCCAGGTCGAGCACTTCACCGTTGGCGCCTGTAAAAGTGACGCTGAGCGCACCGTAACTCTGAATGGGCGACGTCACTCCTCCAGCGTCTCGGCTGGTGTAGTCGCCTGGCATGACCTCGACTTCCACGCTTGGATCCACTGTCGTAAGTTCGGTCGTCACTGTGCCGCCGTACAAGTTGCCGCCTGCGTCGACGAGAGCATTGGCGGGGACGGTCAGTAGAGTGTCGCCCACGACTAGATTTATCTCGAACGTAGCGTCGAACGTGGTGCCTAGGCTCATGGGTTGCATTAGCATCCGTGCGGTTCTGCCCGCTGGTATAGCCGTATTGACTACAATTTTTGACTGTTCGCCGAAACCGACGGGGTCAGCATTTATCACGATGCGGCCATCAAACGTTGGCACTTCGAACGTCCATCGACCTTGAGCATCCGATACACCTGCCAGGCTTTGCGGGTTGCCTTGATCGGTCCAGGTCGCGGTGACGTCAACACCCGCCATGGCTATGCCCGTTACGAAGTTTTCAACGCTGACCCTAATCACGTTTTGCGTGATACAACTAATCATCACGCCCACAACGTCATTGGATTGGCCGCTAAACGACGTTTGGCTATCAATCGTGCAGGTTTGGCTTAGCGGCTCGTTGATGATCGACAGAACAAAGTCTGTACCTGAATCGAACGCCAGCGGGATAGTGAAGGCACCTCCCGTGAGCACTTGAGTTCGGTTCTCCCAGCCCAACGTCAAAACACCAGCCAATCCCTGGACATCGCCCGAGATCGACTTGAAGTCCGGTGCTTGTGGGGTTGGCGTGAAGTCTTCCAGGCTGCGAGCACTGCTGCTGCCTCCTCCGCAACCGGTCACGACGGCTAACGATACTGCTAAAACTAATCCGAAGGTTAAGTTGCGCATGGCGAGCTGGATTCCATTCCTTAGCCGGCCCGATTGACTATTAACCGGGATCGGCGATGTTCTTGCCAATAAATCAGGCAAATTCGGGGGGTATTTTCGCTTAAGCGTTCTGCCGAATTGTTTGGCTGGTTCTCAAAAACGAGCATTAGAAGCGGTCTCAGGAAGAGACCGCTTCTAGGGAGCGCATGGATGCGCGACCATTTTACGTACGGAAAATGCGAGGTTTGCCCAGCAGACCGAATCGAAAAATGCCAGGACGGCATTTTGAGATCGGTTGTAGTCCGCCCCCGGTGAAACGGCATCGCCACGGCATTCCTCGCCCACATGGTGCATCATGTGGGCGATACGGCCCTGACCGGCGTCTGAGACTAAGGGGGGATGAGCAATGACAGAGGTCGCGTTGATCGTCGGTGGAGGTCCGGGCGTGAGCGCCAGTTGCGCCAGGCTGTTTGCACAAAACGGCATGCGGGTGGCGATCGCCGCACGAAATCCAGATAAGCCTGTACTCACGCAGTTGGTGGAAGAACACGCAGTGAGCGTTTACGCGTGCGACGCCGCCGAGCCGGATTCGGTGGCCAGACTGTTTCAAACAGTCCGCGAAGACCTTGGAAGCCCTAAGCTCGTGGTCCACAACATCGATGGAAGAACCCAGCACATCTTTCGCAAAAGCATCACCGAAGCAGATCCGGAACTGGTACTCGACACGTTAAAAAACTCCGCATACAGCGCCTTTCTCGTTGGTCAACAGGCCGCTGCAGCAATGCTGGCGGATGACCCGGACGAGAACGGTCATCGGGGCACAATCATCTTCACCAACGCGAGCGCGGCATTCAAGGGCTACCCGAAAAGTGGAGCATTTGCCATCGCCTCTCACGGTAAATCAGGCCTGGCCCAGAGCATGGCAAGAGAGCTCATGCCTCAGGGCATTCACGTCGCTCACGTGCCGATCGACGCAGCCATCGGGTGGACCCAGGAAGACGGTACGCGCTCGCATCGCTTGGCGGGAACCTCGGTGGACGACAACATGGC
>JAPUIA010000101.1 GCA_027297435.1 Gammaproteobacteria bacterium
TAGGCGCTGTCGCTAAGTACGTGGCCGCGAGCCCCGCGCATAGCAGCATACTGAAGCCAACGAAACCCATCACGATTTTTCGAAACATCATCCTATTGCCTTTAATTCTGCAAGCTAAACGCGATGTACTCCGAGCCTGAAAGGCGGCCCCATTCTGCCACCGCCGGCGGCGATGACGACATACTGTCGGCCGTCGACGCTGTAGGTTGCTGGCGTCGCGAAACCTGCAGCGGTTAGCTCGGCTTGCCACAACAGCTTCCCGTCCCGCACATCGTAAGCCCGAAATTTCCTATCGGGCGTGGCGCCGATGAAGATCAAACCCGAAGCGGTCACGACGGGCCCGCCGTAACTCTCTGCACCGTAACCCAGTCCTTCATGATCCGGATAGTCGCCAAACGGAATCTGCCAGTCGAACGCACCGGTGGCAAGATCGATTGAGTTGAGCGTTCCCCAGGGCGGCGAATTACCCGGCAGTCCGTCATGGTCCCGGACGCGGAGATACCCGGCAAAGGCGTAGCCTTTTTGGGTGCGCGGCTGATCCTTCTCGGGTTCCGGTGAACGGACGTGGCTCAACACACCGCGACGCTCGATCTCGCTGAGGTGCGCAAAGCCCGGCATGCGACCGCGTCCTTCTCGAATGATCGAGATCATCTCCACGACCCCCAGTCGGTCATCGATGTCGACCAAACTCGGGCCGCTGTCCGTGCCTTCGCGGTCAACGCCATGACAAAGACCGCAATGTCGTGCGTACACGTTCCTGTTGCTGAAACCGATGGGGATCTCGTACAGGCGAACGATTCCGGCTATCTCCTGGGCGTTCAGAATAAGTCGATTGCCGTTCGGATCGAAGGCCGAGCCACCCCACTCCGCGCCGCCATCGTAGGCGGGATACATCAGCGTACCTTCGAGAGTCGGTGGCGCCCACGGTCGTCGTTCCAGATCCTTGATTTCGTTCTGCACGAAATCGATCGCCTCTTGATTGCGGTCGGTAATTTCGAAAGCCTGGCGGGTGAACGCGATGACAGACTGCGGTTGTGTCGGCGAGGGTCGTTCTTCAGGCAGGTTGCTTGGAAGTGTCTCGACCTCTTCTATGGCGTAAATCGACTCTCCGGTGTCTCGGTCAAATACGTATAAGTGACCCGATTTCGTGGTCAACGCCACCGCATCGATTACCTCGCCATCACGTTCCAGCTTGACCAACATCGGCGGTGAGGGCAGATCCCTGTCCCATAGGTCATGCCGCATGACTTGAAAATACCAACGGAGTCGGCCGGTCCGAGCATCGAGCGCCAGCAAGCTGTTGGCAAACAAGTTGTCGCCCGGACGTTCCGCGCCGTAAAAGTCCGGTGTCGCAGAGCCGGTGGGAACAAACAGTAGCCCACGCTCCTCGTCCAAGGCCATCCCTGTCCAGTTGTTCGCGCCGCCCGCCTTTTCCAGTGCGACTTCATCCCAGGTTTCAGACCCTGGTTCGCCGGGTTTAGGGATGCTGTTGAACCGCCAAACCAGATGCCCGTCGATGGCACTGTATGCGGAGATCGCGCCGGGTTGCGCCCCCTCGCTCTCCATGGTGGAGAAACCCAACACGATCAAATCTTCAAAGACGATACCTGGCACCGTAACGGATAGGTAGCCAGTCTCGCCGATTGGTTTTAGATCGAGCTTGCCTTTGTCACCAAACCCCTCGATGAGTTGACCGGTACTGGGATTCAGCGCAATGAGGTGACGTTCGGCGGTATAAAACAGACGCGAGGAATCACCCTTTTGCCACCACATCAGCCCCCGTTGAGGGGCGCCTTTATGGTCGGGCTCAAAGCGCCAAAGCTCTTCACCGGATGCAGCGTTCAGGGCAAACGCGACAAGTTTTGGTGACAAGCCATACAACACCCCATCTACGATGAGCGGGCTGGTGTACATCGTCGAGCTGCCTTCGCGAAGCTCGCCGGAATCATATACCCATGCCACTTCCAACTGGTGAACATTGTCGCGGTCAATCTGATCCAGTTCGGAGTAATGACGGCGGCCCGCATCGCCCAGATAAACAGACCAGTCGGTATTCTGCGCCTCATGCGTGCACCCGCAGATTAACAAGATAACAAACGGGCAACCCAAACAGCTCGCACGGGTGCGCAGCATTTTGCAAAAACCCCAGCGCAATCTAGAGGTTGACGATCATCTTGCCCATGTTGGCGCCCGTGAACAAACCGATGAAGGCATTCGGTGCTTGTTCGATACCTTGGTAGATCGTTTCCTTCGGTTTGATCTGACCGCCGGTCACCCATCCCTCCATATCGGTGCGGAACTGCCCGGCCAAATGGTTGAAATGGTTGACGATGAAGCCCCGCAAGGTAAGGCCCAGACCAATTGCCATCGTAAGATTGTTAGGTCCGGGGCGTGGTTCGGTATCATTGTATTGGGCGATCGCGCCGCAAAGCGGAATCCGACCGAACGGCCGCATATGCATGATCGCTGACTGTAGGTGCTCTGCCCCGACGTTGTCGAAATAGACATCGAGACCATCCGGGGCGCCTTCGCGCAGCTGACTCAAAATATCGCCGTCGTTGTAGTTGAAGGCGTAGTCGAAGCCAAGCTCATCGGTCAACCAAGCCACTTTCTCCGCCGAACCAGCACTGCCCAACACCCGGCAACCCTTCAGTTTTGCAATCTGGCCGACAATGCTGCCGACTGCGCCCGCTGCGCCGGAAACGAACACCGTCTCATTGTCTTTGAGGGCACCGACTTCCAGAAGTCCGACGTACGCGGTCATCCCGGGCATGCCGATCGTACCGAGATACAGCGACGGCTCGGCAACGATACTGCCGAGTTTCTCGATACCGTCGGTATTCGCGGTATAGGCCTCACGCCATCCGTGGGAACTGGACACATAGTCGCCTTCTGTAAAGTCCGTATGGTTGGATTTCACGACCTTGCCGATGCTACCCCCCGACAGAACTTCGCCAATCTGGAACGGTGCAACGTAAGATTTTCTATCCACCATACGTCCGCGCATGTACGGGTCCACGGACATGCAGACGTTCGCGACTTGAATTTCGCCATCGGCGGGCTCTGGCAGATCGACCGATATGACTTCAAAGTCATCTTCCTTGGGCATGCCGACGGGACGGCTTTTTAGGCAGATTGCTCGCGTTTGCATGGCTTCGTTACTCCCTGGGATGCTGTTTTTCGATGATGAATTCTAACAGGTCTGATTTTTCCGCCATCGGGCGCAAGATGAGCGGTGGTATGCTTTCAACGTGCTCACGCAAGAACAGATTGACCAGTTTACAACCGAAGGCTACGTGTCAGTTTATTGTTCCCATGACCGGGGATGCTGCTCGGCGTGGTGAATCTAAGTTCGCCGAGTACGCGGGACGCTTGGAAGACGTCATTCAGGGTGTCCTGGCGGCGGAATCGAGATCGTGAGTGACACCGCGACCACGCCTGGGCGCGACGGGGCCTTTTGGATCGCGCTGGTGGTCCTGTCGGTTGCGCTGCTACTGGCCGTACGGTCTCTGCAACCCCCTGATGCACTCCCCGCGGACGCACCCGAAGATCTATTTTCCGCCGGGCGCGCCATCGAAACATTGCGCTACCTGCTCGGGGACGAAACGCCGCATCCGGTCGGCAGCAGTGCCAACCGTGCCGTCCGAGATCGCCTCATCGAGACGCTTAGCGGTCTGGGACTCGACGCGAAAGTACAAAGTACGGTCGGTTGCAATCGCCGGAGGGCAACGTGCGCCAATGTCGAGAACGTGCTTGCCGAAATACCGGGTGAGACCCGAGACGCGTTGGTGCTGATGGCACACTACGATTCGGTGCCGCACGCGCCGGGTGCCGCAGACGACGGATCCGGGGTCGCCACGCTGCTCGAGACCGCCCGGGTACTGATGCGTGAACCGACACCGCGCAACCGGATTCTGCTGGTGTTCACCGACGCTGAAGAGATGGGGCTTCTCGGTGCCGAGGGATTCTTCGCTGAGCACCCTTGGGTGGCAGACGTGAAGGCAGTGATCAACGTGGAAGGTGGCGGCTCCGGAGGTCCGTCGCTGCTGCTGCGCAGCTCCAATCCCGGCGGCCATCTTCTCGATGCGTTCCGCGATACCGCGAGTTCACCTGTCGCGATCTCCTACGCCCAGGAAGTGTTCGCGCGGATGCCAAACGACACCGACTTCACCGTGCCTGATCGCATTGGCATTTCAAGTATCGATTTCGCCTTTGCTTTCGAGTTCAACCACTACCACACACCGCTCGACACGATAGACAACCTCGACAGTGGTAGCGTGCAACATCACGGTGGATACGTTCTGCCCTTGGCTCGCCGGCTTGCCAACAGCGATCTCAGCGTGCGCCAAGCCAACTTCTCCTACATTACGATCCAACAATCGTTCTGGATTACCTGGCCCGTTGGTTGGACGGTGCCGTTGGCCGCTATCGGTCTCATTGGACTGCTGGCGGCGACGATCCGGGTACGACCGATGAGCACAATCCGTGCCACGTCCGGCGGTATTGGTCTCGCGCTCATCGCCACACTGATTGGGATGTTGGCGTGTTTCGGGGCTCTCTGGGTGGCGGATTGGATCGCCGGCACGACCGTGAACTTTCCCGCAAGTCCAGGACCCTGGCGAGTGCTCATGGGCGCCGGTGCGCTGCTGCCGGTCGGTCTCATCGCTTGGTGGGCCGGTCGCCGGTTCGGGTTTTGGGCGTTGTATTTAGGCGCGTGGTGGTGGCTCGGTGGTTTGGGTCTCGCTCTCGCCATCGCCGCACCGCTGGCTGCAAATCTGCTCGTCGTGCCCCTGCTGTTTGCGAGTTTGTCGTGCGTGGTTGCGGTGTTTACGATGGATTCGAACAACGAACGGGTGCAGAACGCTGTGGCCATAGCCGCCGCGGCAATCCTAGCCTACCCGTTAATGTCCGTAACCTACGCCATGGAACAGACTCAAGGGCTGCTGCTGGCACCAGCGATCTATGCCAGTCTGGTGCTGGTCGCAATACCACTGCTTCCCCTCAGGCCGGGTTCTAGGTTCGTCGGTGCGACGGCCCTTGCGATCGTGATCGGTTGGGTCTGGGTGGCGTTCGCGCCACTCTACTCCGAGTGGCGACCCCAGCACCTCTCGCTCTACTACGTCCTCGATCATGACGAACGTAAAGCGCGATGGGCGGCAGTTACCATCAACCCGGTCCCCGATCGCATCATCGACGCTTTCGGCGCGGAACCCGCCCTCGGGCAGATCGTCCCGTGGGCCACTTCTCAGCAATTCCCAAACTTCGACGCAGCCGTGGTGCCGTTGCCGGCACCATCGGTAACAATCGAGCGCACGGACAACAACGTCATATTGCGATTCCGTTCGTATACCGGAGGCGACTTCATGCAGCTGGCGCTGCCGGCAAGCGCTGGAGTTAGCAACTTACGCGTGGCCGGTCGTCCCGTCGAGGCGGTAGAGCGGGATGGGTTTGTTTCCGCGCGTTTTTTCGCCCTGGGCGATGAAGAACTCGTGATCAGTTTCAGTATGGCGCACGACGAATCTGTCGAAGCCTATATAGTGGACGGCAGTCATACGTTGCCGGACATCGCGGCACCGTTTGCAGCAGCACGCGGACAGCTCGCGGTGCCTCAGCACCGGGGCGACCAGCTATTCGCTATCAGCCGCGTGCAGATCTAGGCAAAGCAAAGCAAACGTCGCGCTTACTCGTCATGTATCGAATACCATTCGCCATCGTCCGAGGCGCTTCAGCATGAATCACCCATGCTCCTAGCCACCCGCTATCTGATCATTTCAACGGTCGTGTTCCTGCTTTTGTTAGCGGGCGTCTATCTCGCGTCTCCCTGGTTAATCGGCGTGTTGGCGCCACGGCTTGCGGAGACACTGGGCGTGGACTCTATATCGGTCACGGTCAGACGACCAGGACTCGGCTCCATTGAAATCGAATCGTTCCGAGTAAGTACGGCAGCGGTAGAGATCCAGGGTTCGTCTGGAGCGTTGACCTTCGAACCCTTGCAGTTGCTCGGCGGCAAGCTCCAATCCTTACACTTTGCAACCGTCGCGGTAACCGTCGATCTCGATACCGCTCGTTCGGACGACGCAGACACGGCGGACTCACCTGAAGCACTTCTACCACAGGCTGTGTTCGCCGCGATCCCCGTAGCCACGTTGACTATCGATGCCTTGACGCTCGCGCTCCCGCGTAGCGACTTCGTCGGTCTCGGTTCGCTGCAGCTGTCCAACAACCAACTGTCTTTCAGACTGAAAGGTTTGCGCCCCGCGGCAGCCGAGCACTTCATGGTCGAAGGCGAAATGGATAGCACCGGCACGGTCCATGCCCGTTTCCTCGACACGAACGCGGCCGACCGCCCGTTTCTGGTCGTCGACTCCAGCGTCGAGGCAGCACGGGTCGCCATCGACGCTAGCTTCAACCTCACCGGCTACGCGCTTCAGCTCGCAGCTGAGTTCGCGGGCATCCCACGCGGCGAGGGGACGTCGAAGGGCGAGATCACGACAGAATTGCCGTGGCCCATCACCGACACCAGCCTCGAAGACTTGGTTCTGCACGGCACCTTCGACGTCAAATGGCAAGACGCGGACGAGCAATTAAGATTGCGCGACCTGCGAGGTCGCTTTGATGCGGAACGCAACTCGGTCGCCGTGGTGTTGGAAGGGGGCTACGTCGAAATCGGAGGAGCAGCCCTGTCACTGGAGTTTCCACCCGACTATCCGGTCACCTACCGAGACGGGGTACTGACCATGGATGCAGGGATGACCTTCACGATGGCAATACAAGACGTGACCGCACACGGCAAGCTCCGTTCGTTAAAGGCGCGTGTGAGCGCGGTGCCGAATGTCGATATCGACACGGACTTGACGTTGAGTCGGTTGGATCTGACGACGAGTGGTAGAGCCATTCTGCAGGCGGAATTGCAATCCGGTGGCGAGCTGCTCATCGGAAAAGGCACGCTGATGCTCAGCGGTACCGACTTGCCGGCGACGTTCAACCATCACTTCGCCGAGGGCCGTGGCAGCTTGTCGTCCAACCTTCAAATCACGATAACGACCCCGCTATTGGCGAGCGTATTCGAGTCTTGGGTCGCACCCTACGACGTCACGGCAGGTCAGATCACGGTCGCGATGGATCTCGCGTGGGATCGACGCAAACCGATAGCGGGCAGCATCACCGTCGCGATGTCCGGCGTCAACGGCGCCTATGACGAATACCTCTTCGGCGGCGCCAATGGGGATCTGCTCTTACGCGTGACCGAGGACGGAATCGAGCTCACACCATCGTCGATTACCATCGAGCGCGCAGACGCCGGACTGGTTGTGACCGACGTTTCTCTCCTTGCTGCCTGGCAGGGTGACATACTGACGGTAACGGACATGGAGATGCGGCTTTTGGGTGGTCGCGCTGCGTTCAGCCCCATCAAGTTTGATCGTGAACAAGCGACGACAGCGATCGACGTGGCGCTCGAAGGACTAGATCTCGCCGAAGTCTTAGCGCTCGAAGGCGAGCACGTCGCCGGTACCGGTGTGCTGAACGGGCACCTTCCCATACGGATCACCAATGGATTGGCCAGCATGACCAACGGGCAGCTCGCCGCCGAACCCCAGGGAGGCACCATCCGGCTTGCGCCGAGTCTTGGTGCCGTGACAGGGCAACCCGGACTGGATTTTACGCTGCAAGCCTTGACCAATTTCCGCTACAGCAAGCTCGAGACCACCGCCGATTATGCCGAAAACGGCGACTTGAGCCTCGCCGTGAGTCTGCAGGGCATGAATCCAGAGGTGGAAAAAGGCCGGCCGATCCTTTACAACTTGACTATCAACGAAAACATTCTCGCGTTGCTGGAGTCGCTGCGCACCCAGCGTGCGATCACCGATCGGGTCGAACGCAGAGTGTTGAAGACGGAAGGTTAAAGACTATGCAGAAAATCGATTTAATCAGGGCTTCGATCGCGCCTCTCGCGCTCGCAATGCTGCTGGCATGCACGCCCACGGTGAAGGTCTCCACGGACGAGCCCATCACCATCAATCTAAACGTGAACATCAAGCACGAGATTATTGTGAAGGTGGACAAGCAACTCGATGACCTCTTCGACGAAGACAGCGAGGTGTTCTAGCAATGAACCGCACGATAAAGGTTTTACTGCTCTCCGTGGGGCTACTTATTTCTGCCGTCGCTTTCGCGATCGACGTTGACTCGGCCAAGCGCCAAGGTCTCATCGGCGAGCGCGTCGACGGCTACCTTGGTGTCGTCGTTCAATCCGCGGCAAGCGAGGTCAATGCGCTCGTGCGGGAGATCAACGCCAAACGCCAATTCGAGTACGATCGCATCGCCAAAGCCAACGGCATCACGCGTCAAGAAGTCGAAATGCTGGCCGGCAAGAAAACCATCGCGAAGACCCGGCCAGGTGATTGGATTTTTCGCACGCAGTGGCTGAAGAAGTAGCCTAGGCAACCTCTGATTGATTGTCGCGCTTCCACGTAGTCGCGGTATCTCGTCGGGCCATTTGCCCATGGTTTTGCTGGACACCCGTTGGCCTCGCCCGGAACGTTTCGCGATTGAGGACCTAGGCTTTGAATATCGAACTGACGCTCAACGAAACCCGCGTAATCGGTTGTCTCATGGAGAAGTCCTTGACCACACCGGATCAATATCCACTCACGCTCAACGCTCTCACCAACGCCTGCAATCAGAAGTCGAGCCGCAACCCGGTGCTCTCGCTCGAACCCGGGGTCGTGCAGCGTACCATGCGAGAACTTGAGGACCGGCATTTAGTGAGCAGCAAAGAGAACTTCAAGAGTCGGGTGCAGAAGTACACCCAGCGTTTGTGTAATACACCCTTTGCCGAAATCCAACTCAGCGAGGCGGAATTTGCCGTGATCTGTCTGCTGCTGTTGCGTGGGCCGCAGACTCCGGGTGAGCTTAGGACGCGCGGTAGCCGCCTGCATGAGTTTCAACACAACCCTGCAGTTGCGGAAACGCTGCAAGGTTTAATCGACCGTGATGGTGGCCCGCTCGTTTCGCGTCTGCCGCGCAAACCGGGTCGGCAGGACTTTGAGTATGCTCACCTGTTCTCGGGCGCTATCGAAGCTACGGAAGCTTTCGAAACCCCCCGCACGTCAGTCAGATCAGAACCCGAGCCCGACCGCCCAACCCAATTGGAAGGCCGGGTAGCCGCGCTGGAAGAACAGGTGAGCGAGCTACGACGAGCCGTTCAGCGGCTCGCCGGTGCATGAGGTCCCGGTTTCAAGGTTGCTGCCAATGGCCCGATCGTCGACGAGTCAGGCAAACGGCAGCCAGACAGGCTCGGCAATCTCGGACACCTGGGCATAGTTCTGGAATTCCATCAATTTCGGCGGATTGATCTCGAGCCGGGGGCAATCATTACACCCGCCGCCGGCCACTTCGGCGAGCTCGCGTTCCGTCAACGACCGCCAAGATTCGCTGCACATATCAAGTTCCTCAACGAGTTTACGACCACGCTACGTTACCAAAGCCATAAACCTCGCTGCGATGGCAGATTTCTGGAAAGGCCGTAAGCGCCAATCCCGAGTAGACGAGACACTCGCTCCAAAGCGCGCCCTTTTACCTCCACTCCGTGACCGTAGCATACTAGCCCGTCTGTTTAGGGAGCAAAATCATGGCCTACACCGTGGAGCAGTTGTCGGATATTGAATGCATCCGAGACGCGGCCCAACGCTATTGCCGGGGCGTCGACCGGTTAGACGCCGAGCTGATGAAGTCCGCATACTGGCCGGAAGCAACGGACGATCATGGGGTATTCGTCGGCAATGCCATGCAGTTCGTCGAAATGTGCATGGTCGCTCACCTACCATGGCGATCGACCAGCCATTGCATCTTGAATCACACGATAGAGCTCGATCAGAACGGAACACGCGCGCGCGGCGAGATCTACAACGTCACGTATCTCTTCCAGAAAGACGCTGACGTTCTCGATACCTGGCACGGGCGCTATCTCGACGTCTACGAGAAACGCCATGACGAGTGGCGCATTCTCGATCGTGTGTGTGTGCACGAGGGCACCGCGACTGAACCGATCAAGCCGATGGACATCGATGCGAGCAGTTTTCGCCAGGGCTCGTTCGATCGGCCTTCAACCGGTCGCGTTGTTGGGCCCTAGCAGTTGGCCAATTTTAGGAGTGCCTGTTAGTTTGAGCGGCTCAATTTCCGTCACCGGTATCGGGGAAAGCCAGATGCACGCAGCCGGAATGAAAAATAACGACACTCGAGCCAGAAACCGGGTTCGCGGAGGGGCGCGTCTGTTAGCAGCGGCACTGGGCATCATGGTGAGCCTGGGGTCGCTCGCGGAGGAAGCCGCCGAGGAGCAGGCCGACGACCAGTTTGAGCAACGCCAACGCGGCAGTCTTGCCACATTCGGCGGCGTATTCTCCGAGAACTGCGCCGTCTGCCATGGCGAAAATCTGCAGGGTGCGGCGCAAGGCACACCGCTCGTGGGTGTGGATCTCATCCATGGGGACGCCATGGAAACCCTCATCCAAGGCATCGCGGACGGCTATCCGGACAAGGGCATGCCTGCCTGGTCAAGCACGTTCACAGAGGAAGAGATCAAGAGCCTCGCGCTTTGGATCTCCGAGAATCGCGGCGGCATGCTCTATAGCGAGTTCAACATCACCCGCGAACTGTTGATTCCGACCGAGACACTCAAGACCGAGCGGTATGACGTTCGCATCGAACCCGTGATCAGCGGGCTCGATCCGCTGCCGTATTCCATCGCCCCGCTGCCTGACGGTCGAATTCTGCTCACCGAGAAGATGCGCGGCATGCGGGTCATCTCCGCCGACGGGGAAAAGTCCGATCTCATCGAAGGTACACCGACCGTTTACGACGACGCGCCTCAACGCGGCGAACTGCTCTATGGCCTCGGCTGGCTGCTCGACGTCGCAGTGCACCCCGCTTACGAGGAAAACGGTTGGATCTATCTGCACTACACGGACCGCTGCAAAGATTGCAACGCCGTCAGCCGTGAGACCGAACGACCGGTGTCCATGAACGCGCTGATTCGCGGCAGGATTCAAGACGGCAAGTGGGTGGACGAAGAGACGATCTGGAAGGCGGATATCGAATCCTACTCGACAGTCACCGACGTAGCCGCCGGCGGGCGCATCGCCTTTGATCCGGAGGGCTACGTCTTCATCAGCGTGGGCATGAAGAGCATGGATCGCATCCAGGATCTTCGATCTCCGCACGGCAAGACCCATCGCGTACACGACGACGGCCGAATCCCGACGGACAATCCCTACATCGACAACCCGAACGCGGGCAACACGATCTGGACCTACGGTCACCGCAGCCCCCAGGGCCTCGAATTCAATACCCAAACCCGACAGCTTTGGGGCACGGAGCACGGACCGCGCGGCGGCGATGAGGTAAACCTGCTGCTGCCTGGCCGCAACTACGGCTGGCCGCTTTATTCGAAGGGGCAGAACTACAACGGCACCAAGGTCGACTGGGGCAAAGAGTTCGGCATCGAGTTCGAGCTCAAGGACATCGAGCAACCCGTGGTCGATCTCACCCCGTCGCCAGCCGTATCAAGCTTCGTTTTCTACGAAGGAAACGCCTTTCCGGCCTGGCGCCACAACATCATCGTCGGCTCACTGAAAGCCGCCCACCTCTATCGAATAGTGATCGAAGACAATCGGTTCGTGCACAAAGAATTGCTGATCGAAAACCTCGCCCGGATCCGTGATGTGGAGGTGGGTCCCGGCGGGGAGATCTATCTCCTGTTGGAGCACGCTGCGGGTGGACAGATCGTCCGAGTGGTCCCAGCAGATCGGCAGATCGCTGGCGCGGACTGATCTCGAGGTTTGGTTGCGCAAGCGGTCGCATCTCAGCGCTCTACCGGCGGACAAACCACTCGCCATCGTAACCTCAAAGTCGTATGCGCAAATTAGTTGACGTGGGCTTGCCTAATGGATTTTGATGGATCGAGACGGGTCGCTCGATTCGTCGTTGGAAAGGAAGGAAGTATGAAATCGGTAGCTCGACTTTTGGCCTATGCGGCTGCTGCGATGTTGGTAAATGGTCCGGCATTCGGGTTGGAGTTGGATGGTGTGATTACCATCGAGTTCGGCGCAGATGATCGCGTGCGCTATACGCCGGGTGCACTTGCGTATCAAAAGGACACGATTGCCAACCTGCGGGACTCCACGCGCAGCCCCAAAGACGACGGCAGGCTCTTCAACGAGGGTCGCGTGATCCTTTTCGGGCAGTTCGGCGGTACGTCGGTCGGCTTCAATGACGGCAAAGACTGGGTCGGCGTGTTCCTCAAGAAGAAGGGTGTCGATGTGGGCCGGGTCGGACCGGGACACTCATTAATTTTGAGCCTCGGCCCGCATGTTGACGGTGAGGGCCTCGCGGTCGTCGGGACCACTTTGGGGCTTACGTTCAAACAAAACGCAACCGTCAACATACTCGCAGAAAATGCCGGCGAGATTATTGCCGAAGTGACAATCCGCAGCGGTAACGCGGTCGTGTCGAATGTTGGGCACCCACCGCCCGATGTGACCAATACCGCAAGCTGGAACATCGATGGCGCCAATGCGCTGATCCATAACTGCAACGAGGGACCGGATTCTCAGCCAGACAGCGGTACGATGTGCATGCGCGAACTGTTCGGCATTCCAGGTTGGACGACGTTGACCATGACGACGATCAATGATGGTACGTGGTCGCTGGGCTCCGGTACTTCCACGCTGCAGCTCGCCAACATCGACGGCTTACTCGATTGTCAGCAGACCACTATCACGGCGTCGGATCCGAACTCGGGGGCTGTGGGCTTCCTGCACCGTCGGGAGAACACCAACGGGGGGCAGTGCACCCCGATACCGTACTCTCTGAGCCTTGACGACCAACAGCTGGTGTTCTTGGCCGATTACCTGGGTCAGCTTGCCGCCTTCGACACTCACGTCGAATGGGAACCCATCACCGTCAGCGCTTTGCGCCCATCGCTTCCGGTCGTACGGGAAGCCGACGACGGCATCGATGATGATGGGGAACCGCCGGACGATACCCAGGCTCAGACGACGTTTGCCCGGCTGCCCTTGTCGTTTCAGCAGTTTCTACCCACCGATCCGGAATACTACTTCGATGTCTGTGTAGGCACGCCAAATTATGAGGACTTCCCCGACGGCGATACAACCGAGGACCCCAACGATGAGATTCCGCTCGGCGGCCTGATCGAGTTGGTTCCTCCTACGGATGGATTCCCTGATATGTCGGCGTTAGACGGGACACAGTACGGATGTCTCCTGAAGCGAATCGTCAAATACATTGAGACCGATCCCGAGCCAGACGATGGCGACGGTGACATGGATCAGCCCGATACCGTTCGTATCATCGAAGATGGTTATGTACAAGGAGACTGGCGACTCTCCCGGGGCAACTAGGTACTCACACCCAAGTTGGCGAGGATGCGGCTGGCAAGTTCGACATCCTCGGGATCGAAGGGCGCGTCGAGCAAAGGCGCGAGACCCGACCTGGCGAGCCTGAGCACCGCTTCCTCGTACGGGAGGTGGTGTGCGGCGGCTGCCGCCAGACCACTGGCCAGCTCGCGCTCCGCATCCTCGATGCGGCCGATTGCCGCCAGGGTGGTCGCGCGTTCGGCGGCGTACGTCGGGCGCAGCAGCTCCGCGTCGCGCCCGGCGGCGGCGATGGCCTCGTCAAGCAGCGCCAGGGCCGCGTCCGGTTCGCCGAGGTCCTGTTTGGCTTTGCAACGCGCCACGGCAGCTTCGAGCGCGCTCAGCGGCTGACCCGCTTGCGTGAAGTTGGTGACGATACGCTCTAGCATGGCGTCGGCTTGGTTCGGCTTACCCCGCGCGATCAGAATATGCGCAAGTTGCATTTCGCCCGCATCGACCCCTTCGGCAAAACCGGTCGCCCTCATCACTCGAATGGCATCGTGTAATACCGGCTCGGCTTCGTCGTAGCGCCTCTGTTTGACCAGCATTTCTCCGAGATTCAATGTCGTGTTGGCCGCGTCCACCTCGTTGCCGGTGCGTAGGAATGTTTCCCGGCCCGACGTCAACCATTCCACCGCTTCATCCCAACGTCCGGCGTGCGCACACAAGAACCCGAGATTTGCTCGTATGTGCGCCTGCATGGATACCATTTCCAGCTCTTCGTAGATCGCCAGCGCTTCGCGTAAGCGAGCGCCATCGCCAGGCCCGTCTAGCATGAGATGGCTAACATCCAAGACCTGCAGCGCCTGCGCCAACGAGGCCCGCTCGCCGGCCTTTCGCGCGACGTGCTCTGCGTTCTCAGCGTATGCGAGGGCTTCACGAGGTTGATCCTGGCCCATGCGGATCATTGCAGCGGCGGCCAATAACCCCGCGCGAACACACGCCGCGCGATTCGACCGCAGTCGCTCGATGAGGCGCAAGCCGCGCGTAACATCACCGAGTGCTTGCGAGAACGCGCCCGTACGTTCTTTCGCGCGAGCGCGCAGAATCAACAGTTCGGCGCGAGTCAGCTTGTCGTCTCCGCATAACTGCAGCGCACGATGAAAGGCTCGCATGGCGTCTTCAAATTGCCCTGCGCGCTGCCGCACAGCGCCTAGTTTCTGCCAGATCGAGACGACCTCCAGGGTAGTCAACTTCGGCAACCGACGCGCAGCATCGAGGGCCAATTCATATAGACGTGCACCATCGACGTTTGCGAATGCTTCCTCAGCACGTACCCCGGCGACGCAGGCGTACCGCCAAGCGCGGCCATAGTCACCGGCTCGATGGAAGTGCAGGGCCAAGTTGTCCGCAGCCAACTCCGGCTGGTCGAGCATCTGTTCCATGACTTCTCCGGCCGCTCGGTGAAGACGCGAGCGCACACGGTACGCCAGGCGCTCGTACGTAATGTCCCGCACGATGCCGCTTCGAAACCGCATCCGCTCCGCCCCGTCCGCCTCGAGAAAACCTTCGAGGCGGTCGAACACCGTGCTGGTCAGCGGCTGGTGCGTGGACCCGAGCGTTTCTGCCAGAACGGCGGTTCTAAAGCTTCGTCCAAGTACCGAGGCATGACGCAACACGCGCTGAAGCTGGGGATCCAACCCATCGAGTTGCGCCCCAACGGCACCTTCCAACGATTCGGGCACCGCTTCGAAGGAACCGACCTCTCGAGCGGTTTTGATGGTTTCACCGGCGACGAGCGGGTTGCCACTGGCCCGCTGGAGAACGAGGCGCATTTCGTGGGCCCTCAACGGTGCGGCTTCTGTCGCGATCAACACCAGCGAACGCAGACTCGAGTTGTCCATCGGGCCCAGCGCTACGTTCCGGCCCTCAGGCGGATGAAACCCGGATTGGGGATCCCGGGTCGCGATCAGCATCAACCAGGGCCGCTCCGTGCAGGCCGCTGCCAAGCGGTTGAGCAGGTCGCTGGAGGCAGTGTCGTACCATTGAGCATCGTCCACAACCATCACGATTGGGTCTTTGCAGATCGCCGCCAGCAACTCGATCACCAGATCGGCGATGCGGTCGGGTCGAAAACGTGGGTCGATGGCTGACACTTCAGCCGATGGTGCGATCTCGATCTGCAGCACTTCCCCGAGTAGCGCGAGCAACGGCATGAGCTTTGGGGCTGACTTGGCGATCAGCTTGACCAAGGTTGCCTGCATCATCGCCGCATCACCGCGCTCGATATTCAGGAGCCCGCGCAACGGGTCGCGAAACGCGCGGTACGGGCTGTTGCGCCCATACGGCTCCGCCCTGATGTGAAGCAGCGGATCGTGGTTGGTTCGTCTGAGCGCCTCCGTCAGCAACTTGGTCTTGCCGATGCCGGGGTCGCCTGTTACCACACACGCACCACCTTTACCCCGCGACAATGCTTGGAGGGCGTTGCACACACTGTCGATTTCGGCTTTCCGCCCCACGAACGTTTCGACGTCCAACCCCTCGCGGTCGCGAACCCCGGTCTGGGCGCCGACACGATAAACGACGAGTGGCGCCTTTTTGCCTTTGAGCCACATTGGGTCGGCGGCGGCCACGTCGAACAAAGTCAGTGATTCGTCGAGCACCGACGGGTGCGCGTAGATCTCACCCAGGGGTGTCTTGGACATGATCCGCGCCGCCGTATTCGTGGTATCGCCCATCGCGGAGTACGCGGCTCGCGTTCGGCCACCAATTTCAGCAGCAAACACGTGTCCTCGGTTGACTCCGATCTGTAGCGGAAGGGGTAGCGAGATCGTAGCGAGTCTGACCAATGCCCTGAGCATGACGCCTTCGTCGTCCTCGTGTGAGGTGGGGACCCCGGCCGCCAAAAACAGCTTGCCCCCATCCCGATCAACATCGATGGCTAAAAGCGTTACGCCTTCGTCGATCAAGCACTTCTGGGCGGCGCCAACCGTGTCGTCGAGCGCCTGGGCGAGCACTTCAGGCCCTTGTTTAGCCAAAATGGAATCGGTTCCTGAAAACCGTACAAAAGCGATGCACGCGACTCGGTGCTCCGGTTCCGGTGGCCCCGGTTCCAGATACCGTCCAAGGTGTTGCGGAAACAGTGTCCATTCTACGTTTGGTACAACCCTACCCTGGGGGTTGCTACCGATGACGTCCGACCTCGGACGTCGCCATCGCAACAGCGTTTGGCCGTCGCTTCGGGTCTTTACAGCAGAACTCGGTAATACCCTGGCTGTTTGCTCGCTGAGAGCGATCTCGCCGGCTGCGGCTGCGCCTTCTGCCGCAAGAGCCGCGTTGGCGCCCGGGCCAATCACGATAAGCTCCCGGTGACCGGAGCCAACGAGAAAGAAGTCCGTCATACCGGCATGCAGACCCATCGACATCGACAGCCTGAGTGGGCCAACGGATGTCGCCGTGCCGTATACCAACTTCAACGCGTGGCGCATCTCGACGGCCGCGCTTGCAGCTTGCTGAGCGTGATCAGCTCCTTGGAAGAACAGGAGCAACGCATCACCCCCAAATTTCAACAGCGACCCACCGCGCCGACGCGCCATCTCTATCATCGTGGTAAACACCTGCCCCAGGGTAGCGACAAGTTCTTCGCCGCCGGCGCGTCCGTGTTGCGCGAGTCTCTCCGCAATCGCCGTGAAACCGGAGATGTCGGCGAAGCAAAGTGTTCCTTCTAACTGCCGCCAGCGTTCATTTGGATGATTGGACGCCCATTCGAGGGCGAGATCGGGAACGTGTCGCGTTAGTCCGGTCATGATATTAAGTACGGTTGACGTGCCTCATCGCTCAGATCGCCGGTCTTGATCCTCCATCGACTGGTTAGGCGCTAGGCTGCGTTAATCTGACAAGCAACTGATGACACGAAGTCGGCTTAGTTGCTATTCAAACGAGCGCGGATCGTTTCCAAAAACGACCGCCGCTCGGGTTCGAGGTAGCTGAAGTTGATGCCTCGAGGGGTTAGCTCCCAGTATTGCCTGTCGCCTTCTTCCTGCAGCTGACTAATTATTCTGTTGATTCTGGTTTGGTTTTCGGTCATCAAATCCGCTATCACCCGATCAGCGCGCGCCTCGTCTCCCGCCTCGAGCAATATCGCGGCCGCATGCAGCTGAGCCCTCCGTACACCGGTGAGGCTCGCTTCCTGTGTTTCGGAGCGGATTTCCCGATCGAGCTCCAAGAGCGCGTCCAGCAGGCAATCTATGCTGCCCTTGGCATTATCGATGCAACTGTCGAGCAATTGGACGAGATCGAACGCGCAGACTTCGAGCAAAAAGGGTTGCCCCGTATTGAACCCGAGCTGACCATAGAATTGAAAGCGGCGGGCGATCGTCGCGACGCGATCAGTATCGGCCTTTTGGGCCAGCTCCTCCGCCACCATTCGATATTGACTCAAGATGTAGTACGCGGTCCGCGGATCCCGCGCGACGATTGTCGTACGCAGGTAACTATTAAAGGCAATTAGACACAGATCAAGCAAAGCCGATCCTGGTTCTGCGACTTCGATCGCAAGCAGTCGGGTCTTGATACTGATCAGGTTCGCTACTTCACGCAGGTTTGGGATACACGACCCGACAGTACTGTGAAACTGGCTGAGCACTTTGTATTCGAACCACGACTTCGTTTCAGCAATATGCTGCAACGCGGAAGGCTCCAGAGATACAAAATCCGGATCGGCAGCAGCCGTCGCATCCATGTCGTACCACGGCTCCGGCAGAATCTCCCGATGTCGTTGATACTCGATCAATAACTTGGTCAACGTCTCGACGCAGTTCATGGCGATGTCTCGATCGCCGGTGTCGATGGCGCTTCGCATCACGTCTTGAACCTCGTCGATCGCCTCGGCCGCGCGTAGTCGCTGCGACGCATCGGCAGATTTAGCGAAAGCGCGAATTCGAGCGTTGGCACCCGCCGAAATGCGTTTGATGACGTTGATCGGGGAGATGAACGAAAAGACGTAGGCGAAGTAAGGTAGCAAGATGAGCAGCGCTACAGTGATCATGATCATGGTGAGAGAGTGCAGCCATGAGGAGTCTGCCGGGTTCGATACCGCGCTCACCCAAATGCACATCAACGTGGTGGCGACGAAAAACGAGAGCACAAGAACGTTGACCGGTTCTCGAATGAACAGATCGGTGATTCGATGGTTGTAGCGCGTAGCGGCTAGTTCCACAATGATTGCAACGACCGTAACAGCGATGCCGAGCACCCCTGCGACGATTTCTGCCGAGTCGGCGAGCGCCTCGTACATACACCGCTCACGAGATTGGTCCGGGTGATGGCATTAAAACACGTTAAAGCACGTTTCACGGCTTGACGTTCGCCGCGCTGAGGGGTCGCCAAAATTGAGCCACCGAAGGAAACGATGAGCATTGAAATCAACGGGGTTGCCCACATTCAGTTCACGATAAACGATCCGGAACGGGGACTGCCCTTCTGGGAGTCGCTGTGTCATTTCATGGGCATGCACACGCTGATTCGAAATGACGAGACCGTGTACTGTATCGGCGGACGCACGGGCCTTCTGGCCCGAGCCGCGCCGGAAGGCAAGCGGGACAAGACCTTCGATCAGTGGACGGCGGGCCTACACCACTTTTGCCTCAGAGCCCGCTCGCAAGAAGACGTGGACGCCGTTCATCAGCATGCAGTGGAGCTCGGCGCAAAGATCATCCATCCACCCAAAGCCGGCGATGAGTTTGCGCCCGGCTACTATTCGGTACTATTCGAGGACCCAGACGGTATTCGAATCGAGGTCAACTACGTACCCGGCAAGGGCCATTTCGGCGATAAAGGCCGACTGGGACCGGACGGTTCGGGTCCCGCCACTCGTTACGGTGAAGAAGGACTGACGGATGCCTAGAACGACGCTCACTCGAGAAGAGCGGCAACAGTTTTTTCGCGATGGCTACATCGTGATCAAAAACGCCGTGCCAGTCGATATCAGTCAAAACGCGCGCGAAGTCATCGCCGCCAAGTTGCCCAAAAACGAGCGCCGGCTGCTCGCACCCCCTGAACTGGCGACACACGAATCCATCTTGAGCTTGTTCAACGACACCTGCCTTGCCGAGATCATGCGCGACGTCATGGGACCGTTTCCGGACGTGATCAGTTCGCAGGTCGCCGTGACGCCACCGCGCGACACGTTAGGCGACAAGCCCCGGCCCCACGTCGACGGTAGCTGGAGCGGTGCCATACCCGACCGGGCCGATGAGATCGATTTGACGCGAGGCCGGCCAATCGACGCCATCCGGTATTTCGGCGAGAACGACGAACGACGCGGCACCAACGATGGCCAGCTGTGGCAAGACCCGGACAAGACCATCTCGCTGGGCAGCTACACGGCGTTGGTGGGCGTTGCGCTCAACGATCAGCGGCAACCCGGCAACGGTCAGTTTGCCGTCCTCAAATGTGTGCACGAGGAAGTGGAAGCCGCCTTTCGAATGCAGCGGGACACCGGCGGGCCCATTGGCCCCGAAGGTCCCGGATGGCCGCGCATCAAAACCACGCAGGAGGGTGGCACCTTTCTGAACGGCCTGCCCGCATCCGTCCGCGAAACAGCCAGACAGGCCGAAAAGGACGCGGTACCCATCGACGGTTGGCCTTGGCCGGAACTGACGCCCGTGTTACTGGACCAAGGTGATGCCGTGATCGCCCTGCACAGCTGTCCGCATACCGCAACGCCCAACTACGGACCCGACGCTCGAATGAACGTCTACTTTCGCATCCGGCGCCTGCGTGAAGGCAGCCCCCACGAAGGCAGCCGGCGCCTCGGCCACGGCGTCAGCGATCATCTCGATCGAGGCTACTACGGGCGGTTTTTGGAGTACCCGTCGTCGTACGATCCCTGGAAAACCTCGGTGGACAAACTCTGCGACCATTGGAGCGACTGGGATGGCATGCAGGAGATCGTGGCCGCGGCTCGCAGATAGATACGCGGCTCGAGTCCTCGCGCCAGCTCAACGGCGGCGGCTCGTCCCGAACTTTACAATCCGCTCCAACACTTTTTCGCCACGCTCGAATACGACGACGCTCGCTTCGCCCGGCTTTGCGTCCCGCAACACGTACATCAGATCATAGATGTCGCGTACCTCGCGACCCGCAAGCTCGACGATGCGATCGCCGCCCTGCAAACCGGCTGTATCGGCCGGACCACCGCTAACGACGCCGGAGATCACCATGCCCGGTTTGCCGGCCTGGGGTCCCGTATAGTCGGGAATCGTCCCAAGTGAAGCTCCATACCCGCGAACGTCTCCGCTTGGAGGCGGCGCGGCCACCCGCTGATACGTCAGGCCGTCGACGGACGACAGTGCCATCGTCAGCTCGCTAACGAGTTCAGCGATCTTCGCGCCGCCCGCTGCATTGATATGGATCGAATCGTCGGTTGGTCGGTGATAGTCGTCGTGTGCGCCGGTGAAAAAATGCAGGACCGGCACCCCGGCTGCATAGAACGGCGTCTGGTCGGATGGACCGTAACCGTCGCCCCCGAGCTGACAGTCGATCGCCAGGTCTGTGCAGATTGGCTTGACGATAGCCTCCCATTCGGCAGCGGAACTGCTACCCATGACCGCAACCCGGTTGTCGCGCAATCGGCCGACCATGTCCATGTTGAGCATGGCGACCAATGACCCCGGGGTCGCCCCGGGCGGAGGCTCGCGGGTCACACGATGGGAGCCGAGCAGCCCCCACTCTTCTGCGGTGAAAGCGATCAGCACGACATCGCGGTCGAGTTCGTCGCGCCTCGCCATCAGTACGCGTGCTATTTCGAGCAGAGCCGCTGTGCCGGAGGCGTTGTCGTCGGCGCCGTTGTGGGGCTCATTGGAATCCGGCGCAAGCGAACCGTTACCGCCAATGCCCAGATGATCGTAGTGTGCGCCCACCACAACGGCGCCCGTCCGCCGCGTGCCGTTTGCGGTGACCCTGCCAATGATGTTGCTGACTTTCTGCGTTGCTTCGACGAGCTCGACGGAAAACTCCGCGGCGGCATCTTCGGCTAGCAGTTGCTTCGCCCAATCACCGCTGACTACAGCGACTGGCAAACCCGCATCTCCTTGCGTATCCACTCGCATGGCGGGGAGAGGCGCTTCGTCCTGCTCAGCATCCTCTGGGAGATCCGCAATGAGGAGGCCAACCGCGCCACGTTCCCGCGCAATGAAGGCTTTGTAGCGCAAGTCTCCCAGTCGAATTCTTAAACTCCGGTCTTCGAAGAGGCCGTCTTCGGGTGTAAATCGGCGCACGAGTACGATGCGCCCATCGACATCGACGTTCTCGTAATCATTGATGCCGTGCTCTTCTGACACCATTCCCCAACCCGCAAACACGACCGGCGCACTCACGTTGCGCTCTGCTGAAAAGCCCTGAACCGCAAAGTGCCGCTCCGGCACGGCCTGACCGTTCAATGTGAGTGCCGTGCCTGGTCCAGCATGCACACCGATCACCGCATCAAACGTCTGGCGGTATCCCCCACCCCCAGCGGCCGGTTCGAGTCCGATTTCTGCAAACCGTGCTTCCAGCCAGTCTGCGGCGGCGGCAAGGCCCGGCGTACCCAAACCTCTACCACCGCGCTCGTCATGCGCTAGCCAGGCAACGTCCGCTAGAAACCGATCTGCGGCGGAGGCCGTCGCGGCCACTGGGTCGTCTATCCACGTGGCGACATAAACGTCGGTGTCTCCGGGCTGGGCCTGGTTGCGGTTGCTACCAAAAGCCAACTGGCTGCCGTCCGGCGAGAACATAGGAAACCCATCGAAGCCTTCGGTATAGGTAATCCTCTCGAGACCGGTGCCGTCGACGTTCACCGCCCACAGGTCGAATTCGCGACCGGTCGGGTCCAAGTGATTGGACGAGAAAATGATTCGCCTACCGTCGGGGAAGAAAAAGGGCGCGAAGTTGGCCCCGCCAAGGTAGGTCACTTGGCGGGCTTCGGTGCCGTCGGCGTTGGCCACCCAGATCTCCAGCTCGCCAGGTCGGATCAGGCCCTCGCCCAGCAGTTGCCGGTAGTCGGCCAGCCTCTCGCCTCGAGGGCGCGAGGCGCGCCACACAATTTTGGAGCAGTCGCTCGAGAAAAACGCTCCGCCGTCGTACCCGGGCGTATCTGTCAGGCGTACCACGTTGGAGCCGTCGGCATCCATCCGGTAAAGGTCCAGATCACCGTCCCGCGTAGACGTGAAAACGATAGAACCGTCAAGGGCGCAGATGGTTGCCTCGGCATCGTAGGCCTGCGTATCGGTCAGCGCCACCAGCTGCGACCCGTCTGGGCGCGCAGAATATAGCTGATAGGCGTCGTAGATGGGCCAAACGTAACCCCGCGAGCGATCCGGTGGGGTCGGGCACGCAGCATCTGCCGCATGGGTCGAAGAAAACACGATGCGTTCGCCGTCCGCCGTGAAATAACCGCAAGTCGTTCGCCCACGGCCGGTGGATACCAGCGAGAGTGCCGCCGGCTCGTGGACGGACATGCGGTAGATCTGATCGCAGCCATGGGGTGGGCGTGTGGACTGGAAAACCAGTTCGAGACCGTCAGGTGACCAGTACGCTTCCGCATTCTCACCGCCGAACGTGAGTTGGCGTACGTCGGCAAAGCGGCTTTCCCTCTCGTCATGCACCGTTCCCGCCGTCGCAGCGAAGGCGGATATCGATGCAACAAGCACCATCAAGGCCCGGCCGATCAATCGATCATGCGTCTGCATTGCTTCCTTCCTGCAACAAGAGCTTATTGGCGTGATGAACCAACTTGGATAGTCTCTCCCAAGCCCATGACAAGATCTTACTTATGACACAAGAAAAGCTCTGGGACTACTTCCAGGTAGAAGATGACAGCGAGAGCAACGTATTTGGTGCCAGCAACGCGCGAAACAAATACCTGGCAATCGGACGGCGGCACTTCGCCGATCCGGCTCGGCTCAATTGGAAAGGCAAGGTCGTGTGGATCGCCAAGAGCTTGCTGCTCGCACTCAAAATACCGGGCAAAAACGACAACTTCTTTTTCCTCAGCCAGTAGTCAACGGGAGGCATCGATGGATCTGGGACTTCAAGGCAGACGTGGCATCGTCGTCGGAGGTAGCCGCGGCATCGGCAAGGCGATCGCATTCGAACTCGCTCGCGAAGGCGTAGATCTCGCGATCGCGGCTCGCAACGCCGAACGCTTGCACGCGACAGCGACAGAGATTTCGGCCGAAACGGGTCGCAACGTCTACCCGCTGGTCTGCGACGTAACGAGCCGGGCAGAGGTGGATGCAATGGTCGAGGCAGCATTGAGCTCACTCGGCAGCCTTAACATCCTCGTCAACAGCGGTTCCGCGCCGGGAGGATCGCCCACGGCGACAGGTTATATCGACACGATTGTCGATGAGGACTTTCTACAAGACTTCAACATCAAGTATTTGGGCGCGCTGCGTTGTGCTCGAGCCTGTATCCCTCATCTACAGCAAGCTGGCTGGGGACGCATCGTCAACATCAGCGGATTGAATGCGCGGATCGCCGGCAATCTTTCGGGTGGTGCGCGCAACACGTCACTCGTACATTTCACGAAAACGCTCGCGTCGCAACTGGGGCGGGACGGCATCACCGTCAACTGCATCCATCCAGGCATCACGCGTACCGAACGAACCCCCGGTATGCTCCAGGCTCGCGCCGAGCGCCAAGGATTGACGCCTGAAGAGGTCGAGGACGGCGACTACGCTAAGGGAAGCCCGCGAGCCAACGCCCTTGGTCGCATGGTCGACGCGACCGAAATCGGGCACCTCACGGCATTTCTCTGCTCCGACAAGGCCTGGGCCATCACCGGCGAAGTCATAGCCGCGGATGGGGGTGGTAGCTCGTCGGTCTACTACTAGCCCACTATCCACCGAGTGCGTGTCGATCTTCCGGCACCAGCTTGACGATCTGACTAGCCGATTCATGTTCGAGCAGTAGATAGATCAGGCCGTCCGGCCCTGACTCCACATCCCTGATTCGGGCGAGATCCTCCAGCAGGATCTCGCTGTGCACGTGTACGTCACCGTCCAGAACGATCCGATAAAGCTCCGTCGCTTTCAGGCTGCCGACGATGAGGTTGTCCTGCCACTCGAGAAAGGCCTCACCCTGATAAATGATGAAGCTCGATACTGCTGGCGAAGGCGTCATATCCACCACCGGCTGCTCGATATCTGCCAGATCGAACTCGATGCCGAGTTCCTTCCAGTACTCCACCGGCGTACTGTCGTAGTCGACGCCCTTCGAATAGAGCGGCCAGCCATAATTTCTGCCGGGCAACAACAGGTTCACCTCGTCTCCGCCCCGCGGACCCATCTCGGTGCCCCAAAGCTGCCGCGTGTTGACGTTAAACTCGAGGCCTTGAGGGCTTCGATGACCATATGTCCAGATGCTGGGTTGCGCGCCCTGCCGATCCAGGAACGGATTGTCAGCGGGCACCCGCCCGTCGTCGTGCACGCGATGGATCTTGCCGTACGGCGTGCCGAGATCTTGAATGCCGGCATAGTTGTTCGCGCCCTTCAAACCGACGCTCAAGTAAACGTATCCGTCCGGATCGAAGGCCAGTCGGCCGCCTGCGCCGATATCGGGAATCGACGAATAGAATTCAGGCGCAACGTTCCAGATGATCTCCTCATCTTGCCAAACATCTTCGACGACGCGGCCTCGAATAACCCGATTCATCGTGACCGGCATCCAGGAATCGCAATTGGTGCAAATATGGGTGTGCAGCAGATATATCCAACCGTTGTTCTCGTAGTCGGGATGTAGCGCTACATCGAGAAACCAGCCCAGCCCCATCTTGAGGCCCAGAACCGTAATGCTCAGGTTGGAGGTCTCCGGTGTGCCGGAGATCGGCTCCGAACGCATCCCGTCGACCGAAATGATGCTCAAGCCCCGCTCTTTCTCGGTCAGCAATATCCGACCGTCCGGCAACGGCGCGATCGAGAAGGGGAAGGGGTCGAGTCCCGTCGCGACGGTCTCGACCCGGAAATTCAACAGCTCACTTTCGATGGGATCCTGTGGGATCGAGAGTTCCTTATCCGTCTTGAAATCGGTGAACTGTCGGTTGACCCGCTTTTCCGCTACCAAAATCGCGAGAGCTTGAACCTGCCCCTCACCGAGAACGCCCGACCATCCAGGCATGCCCGTCTGTGGAAATCCCGTCGCAATGCTTTCGGTGATCTCCACCACCGAATCGCCGTATTTGAACTCAGCACCGATGAGGGCCGGACCCTCGCCCGTGCCCTCGTAGCTCTCGCCGTGACACTGGCTACAGTTGTCGGCATACAGTGGGGCGAAGGGATCCTTATCGATCTCTGCAAGTATGGCGGCGACGACGCCGGCGATCACAATCGCCAAGACACCCAAGGTTATCCCGGAGGCGAGAAGAACCTTCTTCAACTTCATGACTCTCGTTCCCGCTGCGTTGGTGGTATCCGTTGTACCAGCAGTGCCTGGTCGAGCGCCAGCGTTTAGGGTTGGCGCAACGAACTGGCATCGCGTGGCCGTACAAAGTGGCGGCAGTTCGATCCCCCCGGTGGAGCGCCATGGTGACAATGTAGCCAAGCAGGTAGAATGCCGATCCCAACGCATCCACAGCTACGAGTTCGCCTGCATTGAGGACAGGTTTTCTGGGTAAGACCCTCTCCGGCCCGTTTACTATTCCGTCCGGAATAGTGGCTACCGCGATGCCGATCATCGAGTATCTGTTCCGCAACGTTCCCCAGGTGGGGGTGATGACGACCAAGAGTATCGGTCTGGAACCCCGCCTGGGTTACCGCGAACCCGTCTACAGCCAATACGCACCCGGATGCTTCGTCAACGCGGTCGGGCTGACCAACCCCGGGGCGCATCGCTCTCGTGAACTCTTGGCCGAACTGCAGGTACCCGCGGACCGTTTCCTTTTAACGTCCATCTTTGGCGGTAGCGTCGAAGAATTTGTCGAGGTCGCGCGTCTACTCGCCCCGCATTCCGACGGTTTGGAGCTGAATCTATCCTGCCCTCACGCAAAAGGTTACGGCACCGATATGGGTCAAGACCCGGACCTTGTCAAGGAGATCACGGCCGCGGTCAAGGCCGCCGTCGACATTCCCGTGGTGCCCAAGCTGACACCTAATGTAG
>JAPUIA010000102.1 GCA_027297435.1 Gammaproteobacteria bacterium
GCACACCGGCGATATCGCCTTGCGGGACGAGGACGGCTTCATCACCATTCATGACCGGGTCAAGGACATGATCATTTCGGGTGGCGAAAACGTGTATCCGGCGGAATTGGAAAACGTCATCATCGCCCATCCCGGCGTGGCCGATGTGGCGGTAATAGGCCAGGACAGCGAGCGCTGGGGGGAAAGCCCCTTTGCCGTTGTAGTGCGCAAGGATGAGAACCTGACAGAAACCGATATCATGGCCCATTGCGATGGCAAGCTGGCCAGTTTTAAACAGCCCAAGGGCGTTACCTTCATTGATGAAATTCCCCGCAATCCCACGGGCAAGCCGTTAAAGCGGCTACTGCGTGATCAGTTCCCCGGCCCGGCGCCGGAATAACCAAAAACTGGCAAGAGGAAACGCGGTTTTGGGAATTGAGACGTCTACTCGAAACTATTTCAATACTTGAGAAAGCGTTTGTAAGTTACATCCGGACTACCCATGGGTTCGGTCAACTTGTTTCGATACGCACACCGCGTTGGAAACGCATTCTCTGGCCGTTGTACAAGTGCTTGAGCTGGTGTGGAAGTGCGAGCATCGCGGGGGTCGCGACCAGTGTCAGAAGCGTCGCGAAAGCGAGCCCGGAAACGATGGCTTGCGATAGTGGCACCCAGAACCCCGAGAGTTGACTGCCATAAACGATGGTGCGGTTGATGAAATCTATGGAGAAATTGCTCGCAAGCGGCAAGAGTCCGAAGATCGTCGTTACCGACGTGAGCATGACCGGGCGAAAACGTTGCGCACCGGTGCGAACGATCAAGGATATGTCGTCGAGTTCGGGGTGCTCGCGTCGCAGATGGTTGTAGGTATCGATGAGCACTATGTTGTTGTTTACGACAATCCCCGCAAGCGCGACGATGCCCACCCCGGTGAGGATGGCACTGAACGGCATCTGCGTGACGACGAGGCCGAGGAGCACACCGGCCGTCGACATCACCACGGCGATGAGGATCAGCGTACTCTGATAGAAGCTGTTGAACTGTGTGACGAGCAAAACGAACATGAGCAACAGCGACATCAGAAAAGCCACCTGGATGAACGCCATCGACTTGGCTTGCTCTTCGTTTGCACCGCGGAAATCGACTCTTACGCGTGGGTCGAGCCCCTGCTCATCGATCCAGGTTGCGAGTTCCTTGACCTTGGCATCAGCCAACACGCCCGGCTCGACGCCGGCCTTGATGAACTCGACCACTTTGCCGTCGACACGCTGGATGGTACCGACATTCGGTGCCGGTGTGCGCACCACGAAGTTGGAGATGGGCATCAAACCCTTGGGCGTCGTGATCTTCAGCTCGTCAAGGGCGGCAATGCCACGCGATCTACGCGGGTAGCGCACACGGATGTCGACGGCGTCATCCGCGCTGTTCGGGCGGTATTCGCCGACCTTGACGCCGTTGGTAACAAGCTGGACGGCGATGCCGACGAGCGAAACGTCGGCGTCGTACAAGGCAGCCTGGGCGCGATCGACCGTCAGCCGCCACTCGATGCCTGGTAGTGAGCGCGTGTCTTCGACGTCGCGCAAGCCCTCCATCTCGGTATCGAGGTGTTCGCGAATGCGTTCGAGTACGGGTTGAATGATATCCTTGTTATTCGCCGACAACTGAATCTGAATCGGCTTGCCCACTGGTGGCCCACGTTCCTGAGCTTGCACCTCCACATATATACCCGCCAACCCAGCGGTTCGTTCGCGGATGAGTTCGAGGATTTCGAAACCCTTGAGCGTCCGCTCGTTTTCGACGTGCAGCTCGAGGAAGATGCTACCGATGTGGTCTTTAGCGTTGGCGTTGCTCATGCCCCCGCCACGACTACCGCCGTTTAACATGGTCTGCGTGTTCATACCTTTGATGCCCGGAACGTCGAGGATCTGTCGTTCAACTTCGAACACCAGACGGTTTATCTCCTCCGCCGACAGATTGCCTCGGGCGCGCACGCTCAGGCGCGCGTACTGCGGCTCGCTTTCCGAGAAAAATACCATGCCTTTGCCGAAGGTCGCGTAGGTCCAGAACGATGCACTAAGAATTGCGACCGTAATAGCTATCGTGACGATTGCGTAGCGTGTCGCGAGGACTAACAAGCGTGCGTACCAACCCGTAAAGCCGGGCAGCGTTGTCGGGTCGCCATTTTCGAGCTTGGCGAGGGTCTCTTGCGACTTGGCGTCGCGTGCGCCACCCTTGCCGAACAAGGCGCCCAAGGTTGGGCAGAAGATCAGCGCGTATAACAACGAGCCGGACAGGACCATGAACACCGTCACGGGCAGATAACGCATGAATTTTCCGGCTATGCCAGGCCAGAACATGAGTGGTAGAAATGCCGCCAGTGTTGTGGCGACGGATGCGGTGACCGGCCAGAACATGCGCTTGGCAGCCAACGCATATGCGGTGCGGCTGTCGAAGCCCTCAACCATCTTGCGGTCGGCGTACTCGCTCACGACGATTGCGCCGTCGATGAGCATGCCCAAACCCAGCAGCATGCCGAACATCACCTTGATGTTGAAGGTGTAACCCAGCAGGTAGACGAAGATCAGCGAAAACAAAAACGACACGGGGATCGCGGCACCAAC
>JAPUIA010000103.1 GCA_027297435.1 Gammaproteobacteria bacterium
GGGAACCGACCGTAGCGTGAGCCTCGTCGACGTAGCCCGCGCAGCCTTCAATCGGGACAGCGAATCCACGGCCGGTACGCGCGGCCTAAGTGCGCAAGCCGAATACGTGGCGCGCGGAAAGACCTTCGCCAACGGATGCCATGTCTGCGAGGTCGAGGTGGATATCGAGACTGGAAACGTCGAAATCATCGGCTTTACCGTGGTCGACGACATTGGCAGCGTGCTCAACCCGTTGCTTGCTGAGGGTCAGGTGCACGGTGGCCTGGCCCAGGGGATCGGCCAAGCCCTGTACGAGGCGTGCGTCTACGACGAGGACACGGGACAGCTGCTCAGCGGCTCGTTCATGGATTACTGCATGCCGCACGCCCTTGACCTGCCGGCTTTCACCGTGAGGTTCAGTGGCGTGCCCTGCACAACCAACCCCCTCGGTGTTAAGGGCGTCGGCGAGGCAGGCGTGACGGGCGCGCCGCCTGCCGTGGTCAGCGCGGTCGTCGATGCATTGCGCGAGTTCGGCGTGCAGCACATCGACATGCCAGTGACGGCCGAGAAAGTCTGGCGCGCCATCCGCTGTTAGTTGCGCACCACCGATAGAGCTCGATCGATGGCGTAACAGCCGATTCATGCATGGATCAGGTGGTGCGTTGCCTCGCGCCGTCACGGGGATTGTCGCCTCACGTAAGTATTTTAGTTGCCCTGCGCCGCTTTGATGCGTTCGTCTCTCAATATCTCCGCCCGAACAACCGGATCGACCAGCGCCCAGCCGGTGAACATCAGCCGATCTTCGACAAAAACGGGGACCTTCAGCGACACCACCATGAAGGTCTGCTCCTGGGGGTGAATCGGACGAAATCGGCGCGAGAGCGGACATCGCCGAGCGGTCAGGCGGGCACGATGACCTTGTGGTTGCCGTCGCGCTGGCGGTGTGACTCGGGGAGACGGTGACCGCGTCCGCTCACCCACCTTACCGAATCTGACGGCGATTTTCAGCGCCTTCGTGGTTGATTGCCGCATCAAAGGGCGACGCTAACCCAAATCAGTGCCCGGCGATGCGCTGGGACGTAAGCTTAAGGAGCAATGGAAGATCGAAAGAAAATACGCATTGTCCCAGCAATGTTGGTTGCGGATCGCGTTGCGTTGCGGACGCTCGAAGGAAAACAGGCAGCGCGTGCCATAGACCGTGCGAGGAAGATCGGAAAGGCGGGTGGTGCTCCGATTTTCTGGTACAGCGACGCACATGGGTTTTCGGTCAGCAATCGGTTAGATCCACGGCAGGCAATACCGGAAGATTAGCGCCCATTCACCTCTGGTTATCAAGGTCGCTTGGAGTGCGAAAGACAGCCCCCCCCCCGTGCGAGACGGGAAGCCAGCACGCGTGTACCGGCTTCGCGCGGATTTTCAGGGGGTGTTGGGGTAAGAGGCTCGTTGTGTAGAAAGAAAAGCCCCGCCGGAGCGGGGCTCGATCTTCATCCGGTTCAAGCATGTCTATGAGCTGGAGAAGTCGTTCTAGTCGCTGTAACCGCGCCCCGGCGAGCGAATGATAACCGTGTATCTGCCGGACAGATCTTGGCGACTGAAATATACGTTAGTTCTCAGATCGTTGAATACGCTACGGCCGATTGACACCCCCACGTCAAAGTCGCTGCTTTGTTTTGGAGCGAACGCGAGGGCCGAAACGCCAATCAGCCAAACCCCGAGAATGGATCCGGCGATGACGAGAGTTCGGCGTAACATCGTTCTATCCTCTCTTTGCTCTGCGATGGCCAATGGCTTTGGCCACCTTCTTCCCTGACTGTCAGGATTAACCAGTCTTGGATACCTGTATGTGACCGGGATCACATTTTCGTGAAGAAAATTCTTGATGCGGGAGGCCCGCCGACCTGACGCCCAAGCGACTACAGCCCCGCCCAGAAGGGCGCGCGCTACCTGCACAATCCGTATCAGCGTGTGGTTTGTGCCATCGACTCTCCAACCTTCGCGGCGCTACGATGCGGATGAAGGAACGATGCGGCGTCAACCTCCAGATACTCGAGCTGCAACGCTCGGCGATTTGGCCGATCGGGGACTTGACGTATGGGCGTGGTGTAACGGCTGCTATCACCATTCAGTGCTGTCCATAGGCTTGCTGGTCGATAGGCTCGGGTGCGAACATGCCGTCCCGTCCGTCGCGGAACGCGTTTACTGCTCGCACTGTGGCTCACGCGACGTTGAGACGCCGCCGAATTGGCCGACAATCGGCGCAGTCGCGCGGCACACGAGGAGCACCCACGCCGAATGAACGCAAACGAGGGTGCCTCACCGCAGCGGTCTTCATGAGTGAGAGAGGGGAAGCCCTGTCGTGAAACGACTCGTCATCGTCTCCAATCGGGTGGCGCGTGTGAAGAACAAGAGCGGCGCTGGGGGGCTAGCTGTGGCCTTGGCATCGACTCTTCGAGAATCGGGTGGCGTATGGTTCGGCTGGAGCGGCAAGGTTGCTGAGGTTGCGGTCGACGCGCCAAAGATCTCGACCACGGGCGGCGTGACCTACGCCACCGTCGACCTAAACGAGGACGACTATCGGGATTACTACAAGGGTTACGCGAACGGGACTCTGTGGCCCTTGTTCCACTATCGCGTCGATCTCACATCGTTCGACCGCTCATACTACGAGGGCTATCTGAGAGTTAACGCGCTGTTCGCGCGGCAGCTTGCCCCGTTGCTCAAACCTGACGACATCGTCTGGGTACACGACTATCACCTTATTCCACTTGGCGAAGAACTGCGCCGGATGGGCTGCACGATGCCGATCGGGTTCTTCCTTCACATCCCGTTTCCGGTTCCACAAATTTTCACCACCTTGTTCAACCACAAGAAATTGGTGCGGTCGCTCCTCGAATATGACCTGGTCGGGCTCCAGACGAAGAGTGATGTCAAGGCGCTTGTGGAATACATCACCCAGGAGATGGGAGGGACGGTCTCCGGCGACGGCATTGCCAACTACCGCAAATACACATCGCGGATCGGTGCCTTCCCCATCGGCATAGACCCCGAGGAGTTCAGCGCCCTCGCGTGCTCGCCCGACGCGCAGCACCAATCCGAGCGCATGAAGGAAAGCCTTGCGGGTCGCAAACTGGTCATCGGCGTTGACCGTCTCGACTACACCAAGGGGCTGCTTGAGCGGCTTAGGGCGTTTGATCGACTGCTGGAGCTATACCCTGACAACCAGGGCCACATCACCCTGGTTCAGATCACCCCGCGATCGCGCTCCGATGTGCCGGAATATATCGACATGCGGCACGAGCTTGAGGCCGCTGCCGGGCGCATCAACGGTCGCTTTGCCGAGTTCGATTGGGTGCCGGTGCGATACATCAACAGGGCCTATAGCCAGCGTTCGCTCGCTGGCTTGTTCCGCGCGAGTGATGTCGGCTTGGTGACGCCACTTCG
>JAPUIA010000104.1 GCA_027297435.1 Gammaproteobacteria bacterium
GCGCGAGCCGATGATCATCTTGTAACCTGCCTTCGACCAACGGATCGCCAAACCGGTGCCTAAATCACCGGTACCGCCCAGAATGGCGATGGTTTCCTTTTCAGACATGCTGTCCCTCAAAAAAGTCGCGGATTATGCCCGTAATACAGGCTATAGCGCCACACTTTGGCAAGCCGGAGCGCGTGTGCATGATAGGTTACTAGAGGTGCCTTTTACCCTATTGTGGAGCTTTCTGGGATCACAAGGGAGTCGAAAATGCGTATTGGTACGATGATTGGTGCGGACGGCGCGCAAGCCACGCTTGACGATGTCATTGGTGTTGCAAAACGTGCGGAAGCGGCGGGTCTCGATAACGTCTGGCTCGCAAACATATTTTCCTTCGACGCAATATCCATGCTGGCCTTGATGGGTCGCGAGACACAGCGAATCGGTCTCGGCACAGCGGTCACGCCTACCTATCCCCGGCATCCTACGGCCATTGCCCAACAAGCCATGACCACACAGGCGGCGTGTGGTGGGCGCTTCACGTTGGGTGTGGGTCTATCGCACAAAATCGTCATCGAAGACATGCTGGGTTTTTCCTACGACAAACCGGCTCGTCATATGCGCGAATATTTGAGCGTGCTGATGCCATTGATCAGGGGTGAGGCGGTCAATTTCGATGGGGACGAGTACCGTGTGCACGGCCTGACGATGGATGTCCCCGGCTCGGAAAATCTCGACGTCGTCGTGGCTGCCTTGGGCCCGGTCATGCTGAAGATTGCCGGCGAGCTAGCCGACGGCACCAACACCTGGATGGTCGGACCGAAGACCATGGAGACGCACATCATCAAACGTCTGTCGGACGCCGCGGACGCGGCGGGCAGACCGCAACCCAAGGTGGTGGGCGGTTACCCGGTGATCCTGACCAACAAACCGGATGAAGCGCGAGCCAAGATTGCCGAGGGCTTGACGATTTACGGGCAGTTGCCGAGCTATCGCGCCATGCTGGACCGTGAGGGTGTAGACGGTCCCGCCGACATTGCCATTGCGGGTGACGAAAACCTGCTGCGAGGCGAAATCAAACGGCTAGAAGACATGGGTGTGACGGATTTCAACGCCGCCATCATGGACGTGGAAGAGGGCGCCTACGACCGCACGCTGGAGTTTCTTGCTAGTCTGAAAGGTTAACTCGCGGGTAGGTCGTCGCGGTACTTACGGCCTCGGTAGTCCGGATTGATCAAGCGTTTGGGGTGCAGGCCGTCGACGTAGCCCATGAAGCCGGGATCGTTGACACTGTAACCGAGTAGTTCTTGCACGCGTTCGCTGTAGCGCCCCGCGACGTCTGGCGGTGCCACTAGAGTCATGGTTTCCAACTGCCTAATCCACGGGGCGCAGTATTGGGGCGTGATACCGAGTCGGGTGCCGTCGGAGGTGTTTGCACCGCCGCGGTGGTAGAGGTTGCCGGAAAACACCATCACCGAACCCGCGGGCATCGTCACCTTGACGGCTTCTTCAGCCGACGGTTCGCGCGCTTGTTCCCAGCGGTGGCTGCCGGGAATCACCTCCGTCGCGCCGTTGTTCTCGGTGAAATCGTCGTAGGCCCAGATAGTGCTCATGCCCAGCAGCGGCCGCGGCAGGGGTAAGAAGGCGCCCCCAACGTCGTCTCGGTGAAAGCTTTGCGGCGTCTCGCCCGGATGCACTTTGATTGCCAGGGCCGAGGAGAGCAGATAGTTCTTGGCTAGAAATGCATCGACGATCGCGAGTGCGGTGGCGTGCTCCACGATTTCGGCCACGCTCGGTGCCTTGGCGAGCAGCGCATACACCCGCTCCGAGCAGAAACCTTCGAAGTCGTTGCGGCCCATTTTCTGCTTCTGCAGGAAGGGCTCCAGCTCGGCTTTGGTCTGATCGACGACGCTTCCCGGCAACGCGCCTTCGATAATGACGTAGCCCTGTTCCTCAATGGCATCGATATAGGGTTGAACGTTCATCTCTGGCGATTGTAGCGCCAATCTTCATAATGGGCGGCTTTTTATGGAGGAATGTGGATGCGCAGTGTGGCGGGCAAGGTTGGGTGGATTACGGGCGCGGGCAGCGGTATCGGTGAAGGATCGGCCATCGCTCTAGCGAAGGCGGGGATGCGCCTCGTGCTTTCCGGACGTACGGTCGAGAAGCTCGAGGAGGTCGCCGCCAAGCTCGACGGCGAGGTGCTCATCGAACGATTGGACGTCTCCGATAAACGGGCGGTGAACGATGTCGCCGGTCGCCTCATTGACAAGCTGGGCAGCGTCGATGTGCTGGTCAACAGCGCAGGCATCAACGTGAAGCAGCGCAACTGGCACAACGTAACCTTGGAGGATTGGGACGATGTTATCCGCATCGATCTCGATGGCGCGTTTTATTGCGCCAAGGCGGTGTTGCCGACGATGATCGAGCAACGCGATGGGTTGATCGTGAACATCTCGTCGTGGGCCGGTAAACACGTGAGCGTCGTGACCGGGCCGGCCTATACCGCGGCGAAGCACGCGATGAATGCGATGAATGAGAGCATCAACATGGAAGCAGGCCTTTACGGGGTGCGTGCCTGCGCGATCTGTCCGGGCGAGGTGGCGACTCCGATTCTCGACAACCGGCCGATAGCCGTCACGGATGAAGACCGTGCGAAGATGGTGCAGTCAGAGGACTGTGGTGACATAGTCCGGTTTCTCGCTGAGCTGCCAAGCCATGTCTGCATCAACGACCTGACGGTAAGCCCAACCTGGAATCGGGGCTACGTCATACAGGCCGAACGCATGTTGGGAGCAACTAGCCGTTGAGGTTGGCGATTTCCGGCAGCACCCGATCGATCAAACGCTTGGTTTGATCGATCATGTCAGCCGTACCGCTGGCGATGGGTCGCAGCACGAACTTATGTACGCCGGCCTTCAAGAATCGATCTAAGAGCCGCATGATGTCCGGCGTATCGCCCACCGCGACGAAGCCTTCCGGCCGCTTGCCGAGCCGTTTGGTCAGCAGATCCAGGTAACGAACGACGATGGGTTCGTCTGGGCTGCCGAAGCGGAAACCGAAGCCTGCACCGTAGTGATCTTCATCGATGGTGCGATCGAAGTCTTGCGTGCGAGCCTTTATCGCGGCGATGACCGGAGCCACCTCTTCCGGCGATTCGATACCGGCCTGCCAGCCGGTTCCCCATTTGGCGGTCCGTTTGATGGCTTGTTCGGCCGAGCCGCCCACCCACAACGGCAGCGGTCGTTGTATCGGTTTCGGTGCGATACTTGCCTCATTGAGCTGATAATATTCGCCATGCATCGTCACCTGTTCCTCGGACCAGAGCCGCGACAAAATCTCGAGACCTTCTTCGCTGCGTTTGCCGCGACCCTTGGTGGGTGTCCCGGTCGCCACATAGTCGCGGGAACGGGCGCTGCCAACGCCGAATGCCGGCAGCAGCCGCCCCTCGCTCAAGACATCGATGGTTGCGCACGCTTTGGCCGTCACAACCGGGTCTCGCAAGCCGAGGCTTGCGACGTTCATGCCGAACTTGAGACGCTTGGTGCCACCGGCGAGAGCCGCCATCACGCTCATACATTCGAGGTTGTTGTCGCCGCCGATGATGCGGTCGCTCTGCCAGAGCGAGTCGACCCCTCCGTTGTCGCAAACATCCACCCAGCGCCAGAAACCTCGTGCGTCTTCAAAGGGGAAGTTGGCGATGCCCAACCCTGCGCTGATCGTCACGATGCACTTACCTCTCTATGCGTTCTACTCGTCGCCCGTTCCATCTCATCTCTAAACCGATCGCCCAACATGTTGCAACACCACACGGTCAGCGCGAGAAACAGGGCTGGAAAAACCAGTGTCCAGGGCGAACTCTGCATGGATTGAGTGCCATCGGCAATGAGCACTCCCCAACTGGTGTCGGGTTCCTGTACACCCAGTCCCAGAAAACTAATGAAACTCTCCGCCAATATAACCCCGGGAACGGTGAGCGTGGCGTAGACCAAGGCGGGGCCGATTACGTTCGGGATCACATGACGCAGCACGATCAACCAAGTCGGCAAGCCCAATATGCGCGCCGAATCGATGAATAACGCCTCTCTGACACGTAACGTCTGGCCGCGTACGATGCGCGCAAGATCCAACCAGAAGATGGCGCCCAAGCCCACGAACAACAGGTACGGATTGCGGCCGAACACCACCACCAGAAGAATGACGACCAGGACGAACGGCAGGGCGTAAAGCGTGTCGACGATGCGCATCATGATCTGATCGGCGCGTCCGCCGAGGTAGCCGGCCAGCGCCCCCCATGGGATGCCGATCACGACGCTTACCAGCGTTGCGACGATCGCGATACTCAACGATACCCGGGCACCGATCAAGGTTCGGACGAATAGGTCGCGCCCGATGAGATCCGTCCCAAACCAATGGCTGAGGCTTGGCGCGGTTTCTAACGCCTGCCAGTCGACTTCTTCGGGGTCCCACGCAATGAGCGTCGGCCCCGCCAGCGCAAGGATGACGACTGCGAGTAATGCAATCGAGCAGAACCGTGCGAGGCTGGACCCGGTGAACGCGATTTTCAGGGTGATCAACAGCATTCAGCCGCTCAGGCGTATGCGCGGGTCGAGCCGTGCGTAGGTTGAATCGACGAGCAGGTTAAAGAGCAGAATCATTCCTGCGTAGACCACGACGACGCCCATGACCAACGTGTAATCGCGATTGAGCGCACCCTGCACGAAGTACCGACCGATGCCGGGCAGGTCGAAAACCTGCTCGACCACCACAGAGCCGGTCAACAATGCCGCTGCGGCGGGGCCGAGGTAGGACAGAACCGGCAACAGCGCTATCGGAAGGATATGGCGGCGCACGATGCGGTGCATCGGCAGACCTTTGGACCGGGCCGTTCGAACGTGGGGTTCGGACAACGTTTCTGCCACGCTGCCTCGGGTCAGTCGTGCGATGGCCGCGGCAAACGGTAAGCAAAGCGCAAGTGGTGGCAGCACGTAGTGTCGCCAACTACCGATGCCGCCCGCCGGCAACCAGTTGAGGGTTACGCTGAATAACAATATGGCCAACGGGGCGACGATGATAGTCGGCATTGCTATCCCGATATTGGTTACGCCCATCACCACTATATCGGCGCGCGAACCGGGCCGCAGGCCGGCGGTTAGGCCGGCGCTCACCCCAGCCAGAACGGCGAATAGCAGGGCAAGCCCGCCGATGGTCAAGCTGACGGGAAGGCCGGAGACGACGAGTTCGTTGACGGTGAAATCCTTCTGACGAAACGACGGCCCCAAGTCGCCGCTCAATAGCATGGACAGATAGTCGACGTACTGCTGGGCCAGTGGCTTGTCGAGGTTGTACGCCGCATTCAAATTGGCTTCTACCTCGGGCGGCAGTCGACGTTCGCCGTCGAATGGGCCACCCGGCGCCAACCGCATGAGAAAAAACACCAGCGTCACGATCACCCAGAACGTGATCAGGCTATAGCCCAGCCGCGCGGCGAGATAGCGTGCCATCGGCTGCGCTCAACGCCAGTTGAGGAAACGCGCGGGGTGCACGTCGCGTGGGTTTTCATGCCAACCCTGCAGACGCGGGTCGACCAGGCGGCGAATCATCACGCGATAGAGTGGGATCACGGGATACTCCGGCAACACGAGCCGTTCGGCTTCGCGCAAGATAGCATTGCGCGTAGCGAGGTCCGCCTCTCTTCGCGCCCTCGCCATGAGGTCGTCGTACGCGGCATTGTGGTAGCGCCCGTAGTTGACGTTGCCGGTATCGGACACGAGCAGCCCCAAGTAGTGTTCTGCGTTGTTTTCGCCGAACCAACCGGCTTGCGCGACTTGGAAATCGTTCTGCCGCAAGTCAGCGAAATGGACCTTCAGCTCTGACTGGTGCAACTGAGTCTCGACGCCGATGCGTTTCCAGAACGCCGCAATGGCAAGGCTCGAGCGTTTGGCTTCGGTGCCGCTCACGTATCGCAGCGTTAGGTTGAGCGGATTGGCTTCATCGAAACCGGCGGCCGCCAGCAGTTGAAGGGCCTTGGCGATGCGTTCTGCTTGGGACATCGTCCCGTTGGGCAGGGCAACAGGTTGGTATTGGTCAACGATTTCGGGGACGAAACTCGGGTTCGGCTGGTTCCCGGAACGCTGCACTTGATCGGTCAAAACCCGGCGGTCGATCATCATCGCGAGCGCTTGACGGACACCCACATCCGAAAACGGTGCGGTCGTTGTGTTGAACACTAAGTAGACGATCGAGAGCAGTGGCGATAGCCGCAGCCGGTCCCCCATGTTGGCCTTGATCCAGTCCAGTTCGCCTGCCGGAAAGTTGCCGACGGCATGCACCTCCCCGGTACGAAATCGGTTGTACGCCGATTGCTCGTTGGCCAACGGATGGTAGACGACGGTTTCTATGGCGGCGGGGGCATGGAAAAGTTCGTTGCGGATGAGACGGACGTGGGATTGCGGCTGCCAATCGGCCAGCGCGTAGGCGCCATTCGAGACCCAGTGCTCCGGCTTGATCCAGTTATCACCGACTTTTTCAATCACGTGTCGCGGTACCGGGTGGCCGGTCGGGTAGAGCAATCGTTCGGGTAGGTAGGGATAGGGTTTGCCGAGTTTGAGCACTAGCTCGCGCGCGTTCGTTGCCTGAACGCCCAGCGCCGACGTTGGCAGGCGGCCGGCGTTGACTGCCTCGGCGTTCTCCAACATATACATGAAGTACGCGAGGCTTGCAGCAGTATCGGGGTCTAACAAACGCCTAAACGCGAAGACGAAGTCGTATGCAGTCAATGGTCGACCGTCGGACCATTGCAATCCTTCACGCAACTGAAAGGTCCACGTCAGGCCGTCATCGCTGACGTCCCAACTTGCCGCCGAACCCGGGACCGTTTCGCCAGTCGCATTGAACGTGGTCAAGCCCATGAAGAGATCAGTAAGAATGGTCTCTTCGAGCCTCAGATTGTAGCGGTGGGGGTCGAGCGTCTCGGGTTCCCCGGCGTTGCCGATGTGCAAGGTCTGCGCCGAGAGATACGGGCCCGCAAAGTACGGGCCAGCGAGGATCAGTAGGCCAGCTAAACAAGTCTTCATGACGTGGACCTTACTCAATCGGTTGATGGCTTTCAAAATCTACTAGAATGCCCGCATGAGCGATCGCTACCTGGTTGGGGACATTGGTGCCACCAACGCGCGCTTCGCATTGGGCAGCGCGACCGGTGTCGGCACGACGACGACGCTCGCGACGGGCGAGTTCGGGTCGGCAACGGAGCTGATCGACGCAGCCTGCCACCGTCTCGGTATCGAGCGGTTCGACGAGGTCTGTCTTGCGATCGCTGGGCGGGTGAGTGGCGGGGTTGCAGAGATTACCAACGGTAGCCTGCACTTCGCAGAGGCTGAGATCGCAAAGCATTTGGACTGCGACGTGCGCATCGTCAATGATTTTTTTGCACTGGCTCATGCGGTTCCGATTGCAACCGCGCTGGCGGAGATTGGTGGGCGGCCGTCGGCCGACGGCGTCAAAGCGCTGCTGGGGCCGGGATCGGGCCTAGGCATGAGCGTGCTGGTACCTCAGGATCACGGTTGGTTGGTGGTGCCGTCGGAAGGCGGCCATGCCGATCTGGCACCGGGCTCGCCTCTGGAGCGCGAAATACTCGGTGTGTTGCAGCAGCAGCATGGCCACGTTTGTTGGGAGACCGTGTTGTCGGGCCCCGGGTTGGTGAATCTGTATCAAGCGGTGGCCACCGTCTGGGGCGGATCGTGGGACGGCTCCGACGAGCCTCTCACTGCTGAACAGATCACCGGGCGTGGTGTCACGGTTGAGGATCCCGTGTGCCACCAAACGTTGGAGATCTTTTTCGGTCTGCTCGGTAGTGCGGCCGGTAATTTGGCGGTCACCGTGTGCGCGACCGGGGGTGTATACATCGGTGGCGGTATCGTGCCGGGCTTGTCGGAGTTTGCGAAGCAGAGCGCCCTCAGGCGCCGCTTCGAGGAGCGCGGCGCGCTCACGGAAATGGTGCGATCCATACCCTTGTACGTCATCCTGGATGAAGCGCCGGGCCTACTTGGCGCGCTGCAATACCTCATGCACGGGCGCTGACAAAGGCCTTGCGAAGCGTTTCTCTGCGTAGAGATAGTCGCGCGTGATCGGTACGGTTCGATTGTCCTTTGCGAGCAGCCAATGCTGCACGGCGACGATTCCGATCTCGAACGCCGTCTGACTGGCTACCAGGTAGAACTCCCACTTACGACAGAACCGCTCGCCTTTGGTGGCTGCGAAATCGGCGCGAACCTTTTGGAAGCGGCGATTCCACTCTTTGAGGGTTAGTGCGTAGTGAAAGCGTAATACCTCGACATCCGCGTTCGTGAAACCGGCGTGCTCGATTGCAGGCGCTATGTCGGACATCGAGGGGATGTAACCGCCTGGGAAGATGTAGCGCCGAAACCAGGAGTTGAGCGGGGACGGTGGCGTTCTGCTGCCGATCGTGTGAAGCAGCGCGATACCGTCGACAGGCAACGATTCGAAGACCTTGTCGCAGAAGGTTTGAATATTGTGTTTGCCGACGTGTTCGAACATGCCTACCGAGACGATTCGGTCGTATTGCCCGTAGTGTTCGCGATAGTCCTGCAGGCGAAGCTCGACGCGGTCGGCCAACCCTCGTGCCTCGAGCCTTTGTTGCGCGACCCGCAGCTGCTCGCCGGAAAGTGTCAAGCCCGTGACATGCACGTCTTGGTGCTCGACGAGGTACATTGCCAGGCTTCCCCAGCCACAGCCGATGTCGAGCACCCGATCGCCAGGGCGCAGCGAGAGCTTTTTCGCGATGTAGCTGCACTTGGCCTGTTGCGCTGCCTCCAGGCTCATTTCCGGATCGCGAAAGTACGCGCAGGAATAGTGCATTTCGCGGTCCAGGCAGGCTCGAAATAGCGGTTCGTCGAGATCGTAGTGACGACTGACGTTGCGGCGGCTCGAGGTCAGGCTGTTCCAGGAACTCAATAACGCTTGCCATGGTTTGTACAGCGCCTGCAGCGGTTTATTAAAAGACCGGCCGGCCAATATCAGCTCGAGGTTGCTGCGTAAGATTGTGAGAAGGTCGTGTAACGAACCGTCGGAGACGTCCCACTCGCCCGCCATGTAGGTTTCGCCCAGGTTCAGCGCCGGGTCGCGCAAGATGCGTGGCAGAGCGCTGCGGGTGCGAAGGTGCCATGTGGCCTTCGGTTGCCCTTGGCCAAAGGTGTGGCGCTGACCCTGATGATCGACAATGGTCAGCTCGCCGGTACGAATGAACTTGTCGAAAAGGCTAAAGTTCATGTCCTTGTCCCCAGCGTATAAGTAGCGCGAAACGCCAGCGATTTCAACGCTTTAAATTGGTGCTGCTGGCTAGTCCAACGTGTCCAACACGTCGCGTATGAATTGCACGTGGTTCCACCGATGTCCCTGAGGATCGACTCCGGTGCGGACGATGACCAAGTTGTGTTCGGGCACGATCGTGGACAGCTGCCCTTTGTTGCCTGCAGTCGTGTACGTACCGGCCGGGATGCCGTCAAACGTTCCGTATAGCCAGAACTGTGCTCCGTAGCCGCGGACGTTTGCTTCAGGCGGCCGCGAGGGTGCAGGTGTCGCGACGAATTCCGTCCACCCCTCGGGCAGTACGCGTTGTCCTTGCCATACGCCGTCGTTCAGATACAGGAGCCCAAGGCGTCCGAGGTCTCGAGCCGTGGTGTAAACCTGGCTGGAGCCGATGAAATTGCCTAGGTGGTCGGTTTCCATTCGTGTGTGAAACATGCCGATCTTGTGGAGTAGTTCGTCGTAGGGGTATCTCAAGTAGGCGAGGTCGTTGCCGAGTACGTGGCGCAACGCTCTCAACAGCAGCAACGTGTCGTTGTTGGCGTATTTCCAGCGGCTGTTGGGTGCCGCTTCCAGGTGGGTCGTCGTCGCCCCGCTGACGACGTCTTGGCCACCGAAATATACCGCGTTGGTGTTGTTGCCTTGGCCCCACAAGCCGCTGGACATCCACAATAGATGGTTGACGGTAATCGCAGCGCGCGGATCGCCTGCGGCTTGCCATTCGGGAACGGGTGCCGGTTGATCGAGATCCAGTAAACCTTGCTTCACCGCGATGGCGATGAGGCTTGCGGATACGCTTTTGGCCGTCGACCAGGTGCGGTATCCGCTGTGTATGCCGAAACCGGGTCGGTAGGACTCGGCAATGATCTCGCCGTCTTTGATCAACACGACCCCGGCGGTAATGGTGCCGTCCCCGTACGTCGTGCCATCGAATGCCTTCTTCAGCAGCGCTTTTTGGGAGCGGTTGGGCCGTGGGCGCGCTTTGTCACCTTGCGGGAACGGTTTGTCGGCCATATCCGGAATCGGCGGCAGGCTCACATAGGGCAGCTTGGGAATGTCGGCTTCGCTCCAGTGGGGCGGTAGCAGCGTGCAACCCATACTGTCCCGGAATGCCGCAATGCGGGTGCGCCCCTCGCCGTCCGCGGCGCTGACAAGCCGTCTGGTGGCGTCGATCTCCGGTAGCGGTAACCCCAACGGAGCGGTGTCCAACAACTCTATGTCGACGATATCGGTCAACGGGCGCCCGGCCCAGAAGTGCGCCGAGCAGGTGAACAGCGCCCGAAAGCCAGCGGCTATGAAAGGATCGTCATAGGGTGCGGCGCCGCCCGGCAGCCGATACGGCGGGTTGGCGGTGTCAGCCGAACTCGGCAGCGCGATCGCGAAGACCGATAGCAACATCACGATGGTCGAGGCTAGATTTTTCTTGGCTGGCATGTGGCGTTCCCCTAACACGGGTTATTATCGACTAGTTTCCGGTGAGATGGGGAAGGGACATGAAGGTAAGCATTGGTATTGGCGGCGCGGCGTCCGGACGACGGCGGGATTTCGACGATCAGGTCGAGTATGTCATGGAGGCCGAGAAACTCGGTGTGGACACCGTATGGACGGCGGAAGCCTGGGGTCAGGACGCGATTGCCCCGCTGGCCTACCTCGCCGCCAAGACAGAGCGCATCAAACTCGGTACCGGCATTCTGCAGATCAGTGCCCGTACCCCCAGCATGACGGCGATGACCGCATTGACCCTCGCAACGATTTCCAGTGACCGTTTCATTCTTGGGCTGGGCGCGAGCGGACCGCAAGTGGTCGAGGGGTTGCAGGGACGCCCGTTCAAGGCTCCGCTAATGCGCATGCGGGAAACCATCGAGATCATCAAGTTGGCGTTTGCAGGCGAGAAGTTGGCCTACGACGGCATCTACCATCAGCTACCGCTGCCCGGCGGCGAAGGCAAAGCGCTCAGACTCGCGCAGCCCAGCAACGACAACATACCCATCTACTTGGCGACCCTCGGCCCGAAAACCCTCGAATACACCGGTGCGGTTGCCGATGGGTGGCTCGGCACGTCGTTCACGCCCGAACATGCCGACGCGCACCTCGAACACATTCGGCGTGGGGCGGAAGCGGCCGGGCGTAGCCTGCTCGATATCGATATTCAAGTCGGCGGTACGGTCGCGTTTGGCGACGATTTGGACGCGCTCGTAGATCCGCTGAAACCCGCAGTGGCGTTCACCCTGGGCGCGATGGGTTCGCCCAAAACCAACTTCTACAACGCGGCCTTCCGTCGTGGCGGATGGGAAGATGTAGCCATTCAGGTGCAACAGCTATGGGTTGACGGCAAACGGGAAGAAGCCGCCGCCAAGGTGCCGGGGGAGATGGTACGGCAGGCCAACCTGCTCGGCGACGAAGCAACCGTTCGGGCCCGCGTGCAAGCATACAAGGACGCGGGCGTCACGACGCTGCGCGTACAACCCATGGGTGAAGGGTTGGCGGGGAAACTAGAGACCCTGGGGCGCGTGATAGATATGGCTCACTAGCCGAGCGTTAGCGTGTTGCCGGCACCGTTTTGGCGTGCTCGATCACCGCGCTTGCGACCTCGCTCAACAGCGGGTCGGGGAGGTCGTGGCCCATGTTGAGAATCTCCACCAAGCGTCCGTTAGGAAACGCATCGGCAGTGTCTCTACCCGCCGCAAGCGGCACCGCCGGATCCGCGGTGCCGTGAATGGCGAGCGCTGGAATGGAGAGCTTGCCGAGTTGTGCGCGTCGATCGGATTGATGCAATACGGCCAATAGCTGGCGCGCGAACCCTGTGCGGCTGAAACCGCGATCAATCGCGTCTGCCGAGCGGCGTGCAAAGCCGCAAGCCATTGAGTCGTAGTGGGGGCCACCGACCATCGTCCAGGCCTTCTGATTTTGAGCAATCGCGGCTTCACGATCCTCGGGTAGCGTCGCGAAGAATGCGGCCATTGCCTCGGGATCCCCGGGGGGCAGATCAGGGTTGCCGGTGGTCGACATGATGGACGTGAGGCTAAAACAGCGTTCCGGATGTCGAATGGCCAGGACCTGAGCGATCATCCCACCCATCGACAACCCGACGATATGGGCACCTGCCTGACCGAGGTGATTGAGCAAGGCGACCAAATCCTCGGCCATATCGTCTAGGGTGTAGACCGGTGGGTGCGCGGCGGGGTCCGCGAGAATTTCTCCGACCGTGGCAACCGGGTAGGTATCTAGCGTGTCGGAAAGACCGATGTCTCGGTTGTCGGCGGCGATGACCCGAAAACCGGCATCGGTCAGCTCGTCGATGAACGCCTGCGGCCAGTGAATGAGCTGACAGCCGAGGCCGTGGATGAGCAAAAGTGGTGGATTTACCCGCGCGCCCCACTGTTCGTAGTAAATCTGTAGCTGACTGGTGTTGAAACTTGGCATTGCTGTCTGGTCGCAAGTTTTTTGAAGCCCCGCAGTCTATCAGCTTCCTCATACGCGCAAAGCTTGGGTCTCAGGGCGCGAGCAGCAGTTGACAGGAAATCGATAGCCTCGGAGGATGGCAGGTACATGCCTTGGCGATTTGTGGAAATGTACGCTCGGATGCGGTTCATCGATTTTGTCGTGAGCCAGGCCCTGGAAATCAACAGTCGGTGCCTGCATAGCTTGGCGATTGCCCCGGGAAAAATCCCGCCGGACGTATTGCAGAAGCTGCATGAAGACCGTCTGCGGCTGAACGCGATGTGGGCGATTGCGGTGCCGGCAACCGATAGCCGAATGTTCAAGGCTGCCCTGAAACGCGGCCGGACGTTGGCAGCCGCTATTGGCGACGAGCAGCGACCGGGTTCCGCCGTTGCTTTGGAATTAGCGGCCAAAGCACCGGATGAGAAAACCACGCGGTCCCTGGTCAAGCTGTCGCGGGGTTTGGCGGCCCGCGAGTCCCGGCTCGACGCGGAAGCGTTGTCGGTGAGTTTTCAGGAAGACTCATCCGCATGGCGTGACCTCGATGTGACGCAATCGCTCACCGACGCGGAAGTGGTCAGACAGGGTATTGGCCGATGGTACCTGCACTCACGCAGCTTGATGAGGCATTGGGGAACGAAGTCGCAGCCGAAACGGTCAGAGGTCCGTGCCTGGCACGCTTGGTGCTGGTGCACCGTGTACCAGCTGGAACTTCTCAAACCTGAACTGTCAGAAAGAGGCAAGGCCAGGCGTTGGTACATCGATAATTTGGCGCGGTCTTTGGACAGCTATTTAGAGTTGGGTATGCTGAGGAAGCAAGCCAAACAGGTGGATCTGAAACGTGGTGCAGTGGAACGACTGCAGGCGTTTCTCGACGAACGTCGCAGCAAACTGTGGAAGCGTGCGATCAAGCTTGCCGTTTGCGCTTATGCCGACAAAAGTAAGGTGTTCGTGGAAGACGTTCAACACTCGGTCGAACGCCTAGGGTTGGCAGCTATCGTGATCTTAGAGCCCGAACCGGCGCCACCGGAAGAACGAGATTTAGCGTGAGAGAGATTCACATATGAAGAGATCGTCGATAGCGCTGGTGGTGTTCTGGATAGGCTGCAGCTTACCGGCTTATGCCGACGACTACTCATCCCAATGGGGACCCGCATTAGGGTCGAAGGCACCCGATATTGCCGCACCAGATCAATCCGGAGAGGCACGCGATCTGGGGTCGTTGGCCGGTGAGCGCGGCTTGCTCCTGTTCATGAATCGATCGGCAGATTGGTGACCTTTTTGCAAGCACCAGTTGGTTCAACTGGAAGAGTGGCGAGAAAGGTTCGAGTCGTTGGGGATCAACGTTGCCTCGATGATCTACGAAGATGTGACGATATTGGCCGAATTTCACGAGAGTCAGAATCTCGGCTATCCGTTGTTGCATGACGAAAGCGCCCATCACGTTGTCGCGTTCGGCGTATTGAACGAGGACTATAGGCCGGGCGATCGTGCGTACGGCATACCGCACCCAGGCATCTTCTACATCTCGGTTGACGGGATTATTGAGTTGAAATTTGCAGCACCTGGGTACCGTACACGGCCCCCCATGGAAGCAGTGCACGAGGCTTTGCGCCTGCAAGTTCAAGGCGGCGGCTGATCGGTAACGAAGGGTAGTCTGTGCGTTGGTTGGTGTTCGCTTGTTTGTGGGGCTGTGCTGGATGCGCGATCGTCGTTGAGACGATCACCGAGGATCTGGCTCAAGACCTCGTAAGCGCCATACTGGATAATTCCGACATTGAAGTCGTGCGCGATGGTGCGCCCGCTTACCTCATTCTCATCGATGGCCTGCTCGAACAATCGCCTACGAGCGTCGCCTTGCTGTCCCAGGCGGCGACACTTAATTCCGCGTATGCAGGCGCGTTCATCACCGACGCGCAACGCAGCCGGGTCATGGCGCAGAAAGCCCTGGATTTAGCCTCCAAGGCGGTGTGTCTAGCTATACAGGATGGCTGTGACCTCAACACCAGGCCCTACGCTGAGTTCGTGGACTGGGTCGCCGATCTCGACGAAGACGAGGTACCCGTCGCCTTCGTTTTGGGGGTCAGTTGGGCGGGTTGGATACAGGCCAACAGCGAAGATTTCAATGCCATTGCCGAGTTGGCCCGCGTGAAAGCATTGATGAGCCGTATGATCGAGTTGAACGAAGGCTACGAATTTGCCGGACCGCACCTCTACATGGGCGTGTTCGAGACGCTGTTGCCACCCGCTTTGGGTGGCAAGCCGGAGGTGGGGCGATATCATTTTGAGCGAGCGATAGCTTTGTCGGAAGGGCAGCATCTGCTCACCAAAGTGACGTTCGCAGAGGCGTACGGGCGGTTGGTTTTCGATCGCGACCTACATGATGCGTTGCTTCGGGAAGTGCTGGATGCACAAGTGGACCAGCCTGGGCTAACCTTGATGAACGCGATTGCCAAACGACAAGCGAAGGAGCTTTTGGATTCTGCGGATGACTATTTTTAGAACACTGTTGTTACTTGGCTTGCTCGTGAATGGGATCGCGCAAGGTACGACGTTGAAGATCGCCACGCTCTCGCCCGAGGGTTCGGTTTGGATGACGTTGTTGCGGGAGGGCGCCAAACAGATCGAATCCGAGACGGCAGAGCGGGTGAAGTTCAAGTTTTACCCAGGTGGCGTGATGGGTGACGACAAAGCAGTCTTGAGAAAGATCCGGGTAGGCCAGTTGCACGGCGCCGTGATCACCGCGGGTGGTCTCGTGCAGAAATACAACGACATCGGGCTGTACAACATGCCGATGGCCTTTCGATCGCTTGAAGAAGTCGATTACGTGCGCGAGCGTATGGATCCCGTATTGATGGACGGGTTAGAGAATAAAGGCTTTGTGTCGTTTGGCATTGCCGAAGTGGGTTTCGCCTACGCCATGTCCAAAGCGGCGCTTTCCAGCGTAGACGACGTACAAGCACAGAAAGTCTGGGTGCCTGACAACGATCCGGGATCCGCGCGCGCGCTTGCTGCGTTCGAGATCGCCCCGATTCCTCTGTCGATTGCCGACGTGCTGGGTGGCCTGCAAACGGGATTGATCAACAGCGTTGCCGTACCGCCTGTCGGTGCCATTATTCTACAGTGGCACACACAGTTGGAGCACGTGCTGGATTTACCGTTGCTCTATATTTATGGATTGCTGACCGTCAACAAACGTCAGTTCGAACGCTTGTCGGTCCAGGATCAAGAAGTGGTGCGTCGGGTCATGGGAGAGCAGGTTGCCCAAGTGAACGCGCGCAGCAGACGCGATCACGAGCAAGCATCCGAGGCTCTAGTCCGGCAGGGGTTGATATGGCATGCGGCTCCGGAGCAACACGTAAATGAATGGCGAAGCTACGCATCCGCGGCAGCGCAACGCCTGATAGACGAAGGGTTTGTCTCGCAGGAACTTTATCAGACCATGCTCCAACATCTGGGCGACTACAGAGCGGCGCTTGATTAGGCGATTCGCCGAAGTTCTAAGGTTCGTCGAGAGCGCCATTCTGGTGCTAGTGCTTACCAGCATGGTGTTGGTGGCGACGTACCAGGTCGTTGCGCGGAATTTCTTCGATACCGGCCTGCTTTGGGGCGATGCGTTGGTTCGCGTACTCGTGCTGTGGATAGCCTTGGTCGGGGCCATGGTGGCCTCGAGAAATGACGACCATATTCGCATGGACATCCTGTCCCGATTCGTCAGTCCCAACATTGGCAGGCAGCTGAAGCGGTTCACGTCCGCTTTCACCTGCGTGGTGTTAGTTGTCTTCAGTTGGTACAGCTTGCAATTCGTTCTCTTCGAGTACGAAGACCAAATGATCGCGTTTGCGTCGGTGCCCGCATGGGTTTGCGAATCCATTCTTCCCATTGGTGCGCTCGTCATGGGCCTGCGTTACTTCCTGCACACGTTTAACCCGCCGTGATCTGGCTTGGGATCATTGTCGTGGTGCTTGCGGCGTTGGCCGGGGCACCTTTGTTTGCCGTGCTGCTCGCTGGAGCGATGGTGGGTTTTGTTGCAGCCGAGATCGATTTAGCGATCGTGGCCATCGAGGTCTACCGGATCGTCGACACGCCGTTATTGGTCGCACTGCCGCTCTTTACTTATGCGGGGTATATGCTTTCCGAGGGGCGAACGTCCGAACGGCTGGTTGGTTTGGTACAGAGCGCGTTCGGCTGGATGCCAAGCGGTTTGGCTATCGTCGGGTTCGTTGTCTGCGCGGTGTTTACCGCACTGACAGGCGCATCTGGCGTGACGATCGTGGCAGTTGGGGCATTGCTGCTACCCGCGCTCAAGAAATCAGGATTCGGCGAAAACTTCAGCTTGGGTTTGGTAACGACATCGGGAAGCCTCGGGCTGTTACTGGTGCCGTCCGTCCCGCTCATTCTGTATGGGATCGTCGCCCAGCAGATGGAAACGGGTGAGCCGTTTACGATCGTCGAGTTGTTTATCGCCGGCATCATGCCGGTAATGCTTATGCTGGCCTGCTTGATCGGCTGGACGCTGTGGGTACATCGTGGGGGGCAGATACCCAAGACGCCCTTTAGCTGGGTGAAGGTGCGTAACGCCATCGTCGCAGCGCGGTGGGACCTGCCACTGCCGGTCGTCGTGCTCGGCGGAATCTATTCCGGCTACTTCGCGATTTCGGAAGCCGCGGCTGTGACTGCCGTTTATGTCACGATTGCTCAGGTGTTGTTGTACCGAGACATTCGACTGAAAGAGCTTCCGGCGATCATCATTGACGCCATGGTCATGGTGGGCGGTATCTTGCTGGTGCTTGGCGTGGCTTTGGCATTCACGAACTTCCTGGTCGATCAGGAAGTGCCGCAAAAGCTCTTCGAATTCATGCAAACGCACATCGAAAGCGCCACGATGTTTCTGTTGTTGCTAAACATATTGCTGCTCGCGTTAGGCGCAATGTTGGACATTTTTTCCGCGCTGGTCATCCTGGTACCCTTGATACTTCCGGTAGCTGTCGGCTATGGAGTGCACCCTGTCCATCTCGGCATCATCTTCCTGGCCAATATGCAGATCGGTTACTTTACGCCCCCGGTTGGCATGAACTTGTTCATCGCGAGTTACCGATTCAAAAAGCCATTGCTGGAAATCTACGCGGCCTGCTGGCCGTTCATGGTGGTGCTGCTCATCGCGTTGATGCTGATCACGTACGTGCCATGGTTCAGTTTGGGCCTGCTGCAATGAAGCGGCTTTGCTTGGGGCTGTTGCTTGGCCTGGCGTTGCCGACTTGGGGTGGTGCAGGCGACTCGGTGATGGTCGAGGGACGTACCGCGGATTTCCACGCGACCCTCATCGAAGCGTTGAAGACTGAGGAATATGCCGCGCGCTTTCGTTTGCTCGAACCGGCGGTAGGGGAGCTCTTCGATCTCGAGACTATCTCACGTATCAGTCTTGGCAAGACGTGGCGAACGCTCGCAGCCGAACAGCAGACCGAGTTCGTCGAACTGCTTCGCGTCTTGATCGTGGCCACCTACGCCGATCGGTTCGACAACTTCGATAATCAGCGCTTTGAAGTTGTCGAGACGATCGCATCGCGGCGAGGCTGGGTGGTCAAAACCGAACTGGTACGCGGCAACGGCGAGCGGGTCAATCTCGACTACTACTATCGCGACGATCGCGTATTCAACGTCGTCGCTGACGGGGTGAGCGACCTGTCGCTCCGTCGGGCAGATTACAATAGCATCATCAAACGCGAGGGGTACGATGCGTTGATTCAACAAGTCGAGGCCAACATCGTGGAGTACGGAGGTCGTCAATGAGGACTCGTGTTTTTCCTTTGCTGCAGGCGCTATGCCGCGGGCTCGTCTTCGGCTGTTTGGTCGTTCTGCACTCGGCTTGCTCTAGCTTGGAGGGTCCCGACTACGGCGTGTATGACACCAGCGAGGGCTTGAACCGTGGATCGTATACGTTTTCCGATCGACTGGATCGAGCGTTTGTCGTACCGGTAGCAGAGGGCTACCAGGCGCTGCTGCCAAACTTCGTCGAAACGGGAGTAACGAATTTCTTTCACAACCTGCGGGATTTGGACAGTGCCTTGAACGGATTCTTGCAAGGCAAACCCAAATCGGGAGGTAACGACGTAGCGCGGTTCATGATCAACAGTACGATCGGACTCGCCGGCCTTATCGATGTCGCAGCACGCGCTGGACTGCGTCCGCAAGACGAGGATTTCGGACAGACGCTTGCGGTTTGGGGCTGGAAGAACAGCCGTTACGTGTACGTACCGTTTCTAGGGCCGGCGACGATCCGCGATCTACCATCGTTGGCCATGCGTGGCTTCGTACCGCGGCTGCTGCTTGGCAATCAATACGCGTTTTGGGTCGGTGGTCTGGACGCGTTGAACACCCGTGCCAATGCGTTGACGATTACCGGCGCACGCGATGCGTCGGCTCTAGACCCGTATGCCTTTACCCGTGAGGCCTACTACCAGCGCCGCAAGTTCGTCATCTTTGACGGCGATCCACCGATGGATGAGTTCGACGACTTCTTCGATGAGTTCGAAGAGGAGTGATGACTGAACGGTGGTTGAACGGTGGTTGATTAGTGGGTTGACTCGTTGGGTCGCATTCGTGGCCCGTCACGGATGGGCGGTACTCAGCGTACTCGGAGTGGTAACGGCCGTGCTTGCTTGGGTTGCGGTCGATCGTTTCCGCATGAACTCCAATCTGAGCGACCTCATACTTCAGGACGCGCCGTGGCGCGTGGACTTCGATCGTTACGAGGCAGAGTTCCCCGATCTGGTCAAGACTGCCGTGGTCGTGGTTTCTGGGAATGAATTCAAGCAGGTCGAAGACGCGACGAGTGCGTTTGAGGCCGCATTGAAATCCCGCCCGGAACATTTTCGCGCGGTATACGCGGGTCGCAACCACCGATTTTTTCGCGACCACGCGTTGCTGTACCTCGACGAGGACGACCTCGATGATATGGCAGACCGGCTCGCCGAGGCACAACCCATGCTTACGGTGGTCGCTGAAGACCCGAGCTTGCGGGGTATTTTAGACCTGGTCGCCGACGGCATTGCCAACGAACCACCCGCCGGCTTCGACACCATTGTCCGTTTGCTGACCGAATCGGCGGAGGCCGTGTTAGCGGGACGTGACCCGACCGTCCTCTGGACCAACGAATTTTTCACCTCTGACGACACGATCTTTCAACTGATTCTGCTGAAGAGCAATTCACGTTCAGGCGAGACAGTCGCGAACGCCGAAGTCATGGCCGAGCTTCGATTGATCATCGACGAGCTCGCCCTGCCCGACGAGGTTAGGGTTGGCGTCACGGGCGAGGTTGCGCTTGCACACGAAGAAATTGAGGCGGCCATAGCCGGTGTCCGGATTGCCGGCTGGTTGGCGGTTGTCCTGTTGGCAGTCGTACTGATCGTGGGCGTGCGATCCGCGAAGATCATCGTGGCCACCTTTACGATGTTGATCGTGGGGACGGTGTGGACTTCGGCGTACGCGATGCTGACGGTTGGCGAATACAACACGCTGTCGATCGTGTTTCTCGTGATGTTTTTTGGCTTGAGTGTGGATTTCGCCATCCACTTTTCGCTCCGTTACCAAGAAGCCGTCAACGCCGGTACCGATTCCGTGGTGGATGCACTTGCATCCACTACCTTCAGTGTCGGCGGGGCGATCGCCGTCTGTAGCGTGACCACGGCGCTCGGATTCCTCGGTTTTTGGCCGACCGACTACGCGGGCCTGGCCGATCTTGGCGTCATATCGGCCGGCGGCATGTTGATTGCTGGATTTCTAACGTTCACTTTGCTTCCGGCGTTTTACTCGATATGTGGCCCGATCAGACACCACGTGATGGATATCCCCTCTAGCGAGCGGTTGGTGAATTGGTTGATCCAACGGCGCGGCATCGTGATGGGCTTGATTGTTACGCTCGCCGTTGCGGCTGGGCTGGTGGCGAGTCAGTCGCGTTTCGATTACAGCGTGTTGGCGTTGAAAGATCCCGATGCCGGATCCATGCGGACGCTACGCCTGCTACAGGAAGAAGGCTTGGCAACCGATTACGCGTTGGCAATTCTGACTGACGAACATTTCGACACCGCCCCGTTGGAGGCGCTCACCGTCGTCGACTCGGTGATCTCGCCGTGGGACTTTGTGCCGCAAGACCAGGACGCCAAATTATTCGTGCTAGAAGACCTGCAGCAGCTTTTGGAAAGCGCGCTGGAACCTCTTCGTACGTTGGACATGCCAACGCCTAGTGCCTTGGCTGCAAGTGTCGCCAACTTGCAAGCCACGATTGATGAGCATGATGAGGCGGGTCGGTTTCGGGCGTTGCGCACGGCGTTGGACGGTCTTGCGACCGGTTCTCCGCAGCGGTTGGTGATCTGGCAGCGGGGCATCGTCTCCAACCTCGTGGATGAACTCGAGTGGCTCCGGCGCGCTGTCGACGTGGAACCCTTTGGTTTCGAGGATCTGCCCGTTGAGGTGACTGAGCGGCTCGTTAGCGATTCCGGCCGATATCTGTCGATAGTACTGCCAGCGGAGGATGTGGCGCCGGTTGCTGCGCTCAGCCGCTTCATCGAGAGCGTGCGCTCGCTGTCGCCGTTCGCGACCGGTCGTCCGGTTATCGAGTGGGGCGTCGGTCGAATCGTCATCGAGAGCTTTCAGCAGGCGCTGGCGTTTGCCGCGTTGTCCATCGGGGTTGTATTGCTGATCGTGTTTCACAGCCTGCGTTTTACGGCCTTGATACTGATTCCGCTCGCGTTGGCAGTATTGTTTACACTGGCTGCTGGAGTATGGTTCGACTCACCCCTGAACATGGCAAACATTCTGGTGCTGCCGCTGATCTTTGGTCTCGGGGTCGACAACGGCATCCACGTCGTTGATCGCTATCGCGGTGAAGGTGGTGTGGCCAATCTCATGCACTCGAGCACGCCGCGGGCCGTTTTGCTCAGCACGCTCACCACGGTAGGAACGTTCACCGCGTTGTCGTTGTCGCCTCACGCAGGTACGGCGTCCATTGGTTTGTTGCTAACGGTTGCAGTATCCCTGCTATTGCTATTTACCGTGTTTCTGTTGCCGGTACTATTGTCGTTCTTTCTGTCTGAGCAGACTTAGTGACCGACTTTTGGTGGCGTTTTGCGGTTTTGTGGCTGCTGCTAGGACTCGGGTTGCGGGTGTTCATCGCGGGCCAACTTGGAGCGGAGGCAGTCGATGCCCGCCTCGAGGCCGTCGTGCTGGGGTTGGTCAATGATCTCAAGGTATACGCGATTGTCGGGGGTTGGCTGGCAATGGGCTTTCTTTTCGGGTTTCGAACGGGTCGCATATGGCTTGGTCTGACCCTCGCAATCATAAGCTTGATCACGGTTGCCGAGGTCGTGTACTGGATCGAATTCCAGAGCCGCCTGGATCGTCTGGTGTTCCACTATCTGGCCTATCCGCGGGAAGTCATAGCGTTCTTGCAGGAGCAGTTTTACCTGACCTGGTATGCGTTGCCCTTTCTCGGTGTCGTTGGGTTGCTATACCGGTGGGTCAGTCGCTGGTTGCCAGCCCGAGAATTGTGGGCACCTGATCGCCTCGGGTTGTTTGCTTGGGTGGTCGCGGGCGCGACGTTTCTCGCGTTCGTAGACCCCGGCGCACCGGCCCACTCTCGATATCTGAATCAACTGGCGAGTAACGGGTATTTAGGAGTCTTGAGTGCAGCTCGGGTGGACGTATCGGTGTGGCAGGGAGCGTACTGGCAGCCGCCGCTGCTCGAGCGCTTCGAAGCGTCGGTAAGACCGAGAGTTGCGGCGGCGCAGTTTAAGCATCTGGTACTCGTTGTCGAGGAGTCGTTTGGGGGAGACGCCTGGTGGGATGACGCGGCACGGAAGAAATACATGCCCGAGTTCGCCGAGTTGGCCGCGCAGGGTGTCTACTTCGATCAAGTGTACGCGACCGGCAGCCGTACTACGCGAGGATTGGAAGCGATCCTCAATGGCTATCCACCGCTACCCGGCATCGCACTGACCGAACGCCCCGGGTTTGAACGGCTTCCGTCATTACCGAGAGAACTGGGCAGGGCGGGGTTCCATACATCGTTTGTTTACGGTGGCTGGCCCGGATTCTCGAATTTCTTCGACTACTGGCGGGGTATCGGGTTCGACGAGATGTTGAGTCGCTACGACTTCGACGACCGCTGGTTCGAGACGAGCTGGGGCGTCGCCGACGAGATTCTGTTCGACAAGTTGTTGAGCGAGATGGATCGGCTCACCGAATCGCACCAGCGAGTCATGATCAGCGCGCTTACCGTGAGTAATCATCGCCCGTTTGACTTCCCCGGGAAACGCATCGCATATCCTGCGAACGAAAGGCGCCGTGAGTACGTGATTGCGTACGCGGACTGGGCGTTGGGTAACTTCGTTCGGCGCGCTGCTGCCCATCCCTGGTTTGACGACACGCTGATCGTGGTCGTCGCCGACCATGGGCCAACGCTGGTCGGAGGTGCCCTGGTACCGGCGACAGGGTTTCACGTGCCATTGCTGTTCCTCGACCACGAGCGATTGTCACCCCGCGTCGTGCACCACTTCGGATCCACGATGAGTTTACCGATCACCTTGTTGGAGCTGTTGGGCGTGCAGCCTTCGACTCGGTTCTACGGCGCCAACCTTCTGAATGAAGCCAACGGAGTGGCGCCCGTGGAGCATAACTATCACGTCGGCTTGTTGGATCGAGACCGTTTGACGGTATTGGTGCGAAACGGCGATCTACTGGGTTGGCGTTTTACCGGTGGGGCGTTGCAGCCGGCCCGGCCCGACCTTGAGCAGGCAGCCAGGGCGGAAGCGTTGTTTCGCAACGCCCACGAAGGGTTCTATCGATAGCGCGTCTTGCTACGCAAGTCGACGCAGTTTGCATAGCAAACTGCTACGCCTTACGAAGTAAGGCGCCTATTCTCCCCTCAACATGCGCACGTTAGGTGCCACTAGTTGGCGGATTTTGCGGAGCGGTTGCGCCTTACTAAAGAGAAAACCTTGGGCGTACTCGCAGTCATGCTTGATGAGAAAATCGAGTTGCTCGGTAGACTCCACACCCTCGGCGACGACGGCCATATTCAGACGGTGGGCCATGGCGATGACGGCCGCCGTAATCTCCATGTCATCAGAGTTGTGGGGAATGTCCATGATGAAACTGCGATCGATCTTGACCGTGTCGATGGGGAATTTCTTCAGATAATTCAGCGAAGAATAGCCGGTACCGAAATTGTCGATCGCTAGGCGCACGCCGAGTTCATGTAACCGGTGCACTGTTTCCGACGCGGCATCGACATCGTGCATCAATATCGTTTCGGTGATTTCGAGTTCAAGCGTTGCCGGGTCTATTCGAGATTTGCGAATCGATCCGCGAATGGTATTGATCAATGCAGGATCGCGGAACTGACGGGGCGAGATGTTGACGCCCATCGTCAGCGGTGCTTGGTGTTTGTCAGCGAGCGAGCGGGCGGCGTCGCAAGCGGTTTGGATCATCCAGTTGCCGATGTCGATGATAACGCCGGTGTCCTCCGCGACCTCTACGAACTCGTCCGGCAACAACAGCCCACGTTCCGGGTGTTGCCAGCGAACCAGAGCCTCGACGCCGACGGTGCGTTGGTCGGACAGTTGTATCTTCGGCTGGTAGTGGAGTTCGAATTGATCTTCTTCCAAGGCCCGGCGCAGCTCGTTTTCGGTTCGGAGCCGGTGTTCGGCATCGGTATTCATGTCCTCGCTGTAGAACTGAAAATTGTTGCGACCTTTCTCTTTTGCGCGGTACATCGCGAGGTCGGCATTCTTCATCAATGAGTTGGTTTCGGTGCCATCGGCTGGAATCATCGTGATGCCGATACTCGTGGTGACGACCAGTTTCTGACCATGGATCGTCAGCGGTTCACGCATTACGGTCAAAACCTTATCGGCAACTTGGCCGGCGTCGGCCGGAGATTGCACGTCGTAGAGCAGTATCGTGAACTCGTCGCCGCCAGGCCGAGCTACCGTGTCTTCCTTGCGCACGCATTGGGTAAGGCGATTGGCAACGTCGCGCAACAGATGGTCGCCGGCTTCATGTCCGAGTGTGTCGTTGACGCGTTTGAATTGATCGAGGTCCAGGTAGAGAAGGGCCGCGGAGCGTTGCGTACGTTCGCTGTGGTCTATCGCTTGACGCAATCGGTCTTGGAACAAGCGGCGGTTGGCGAGATCCGTAAGCGTGTCGTAGAACGCCATCCGCTCCATGCGTCTTTGACTTAGCTTGGTGTCGGTGATGTCTGCGATTTGCACGATGCTATATAGCGGTTCGCCGTCTAGGTCGCGCTGGAGCACGACATGGAAGTTCGTCCAGAGCTCCAATCCGTTTTGACAGACGAGCCGACGTTCGATCCGTGACGATTCACTGCTGATCGGATTGGCAAGCCTCTGCAGTTGGTCTTTGAGTCCTTGGCGGTCTTCGGCCGGGACGAGTCGTGAAATGTGCAAGCCCGGCATCTGTTTCTCGTCGTAGGCGAGTAGTTCCGCGCTGAAGCGGTTCGCCTGGAAGATTTGACCTTCGAGGTCGATCAGAATGATACCGATCGGCGCGTTCTCGAAGGCGCCGCGGAAGCGTTCTTCACTGCGCCTGAGGCGTTCCTCGGTGGTACGCAATTCGCGCATATCTTTGGCGATACAGACGGCAAAAAGCTCCCCGCTCAGCTCAAACGTGGTGGCTGAGACTAGAGCGGGGATGTGCTCGCCTTCGCGGGTTTTGAAATTAATCTCGAAATTCGCATAGTGCCCTTCCCTGGTCAACAGATTGGCAGAGTCTAGAAACTCCTCACGGTCTGCGAATATCGGCAGATCGGCGACCGATTTATCGATGAGGTCCTCCCTGGAAAATCCCGACGCTTCTAGGAAGGCGTCGTTGATGTCGTAAATGGAACCGTCCAGTAGTCGCAAAATGACGATACCGTCCGGGGAGTGGGCGAACACCGAGCCGAATTTCTCCTCGCTGTCCTTCAGCGCGGTTTCAGCCGCGACGCGCTTCGAAATATCGCGTCCGATACACAGTATGCAGATATCGGCGTCGATCTCGATGAAGCGTAGTGAAATTTCGACGTGGACGATTATGCCGTCGGCGGTTCGAAGGCGTGTCTCACGGTCGATGACTTCGGTGTATTGTTGCAGTTCACGTAATATTTCGAGTCGCTGCTCCTCGTCGACCCAGAAGCCTAAGTCAGATTCCTGTTGTCCGATCGCCGCCTCGCGCGAATGGCCCAAAAGCCGCGTAAAACCCTCGTTGAAATCGAGGATCGTCGAATCTTCTCGACGCACGATCAAGATCGCGTCGGGACTGGCATGAAAGACACGGGAGAATCGCGCTTCACTAGCACGTAGTTCGCGCATGGACTGAACGCGATCGGTGATTACACGACAGGTGACTACGGTGCCTTCGATTCCGGGCGTGACGGGCAACCCGACGAACCGGGCATCGACGTGTATTTCTGTCGGCGCATCGAGCCTCAACTGTTCCAGTTGTTGCAGGCGCCCGGGATTCTTTGCGCTATGGACTAGCATGCGAGCGAATGTGGCTCGATCTGCGGGGTCGAATAGCTCGGTTGCCCGTGCGCCCAAGAGTGCGGCTTCGTCTTTACCGAGCACCTGTTGCGCCCGTGGGTTTATATGAGAAATACGTCCCCGCTTGTCGAGGATCAAGATCAGATCGGCGCTGTAGCGGATGACGTTTTTGTACCTGGATTCAGCGCCCTTGCGAGCCTCCTCGATGGCGTGACGTTCGGATATGTCGAGTAGTTGGACGACGTGGCAGGTCGGCTTGCCGACGGTGTCATGTATGAGCCGGCTATAACCCGAAACCCTGACTGATGCGCCGTCGGGACGTTCGATGGTGCACTCGATTTCGAGCGACTCACCGCTCGCCAATACAGCGGACTTTTCCATGATCGCCTGCCAGACTTCGCTGCCGGCGAGATCTCGTAGCGACTTCCCTTTGAGCCTTTCGCCGCCGCGGCCAATGATATCTGCGAGCGTCGTGTTGGCCATCACGACCTGCCCGTCGAGATCCAGGAGCGCGAACCCGGTTGGAGCTTGAGCGAAAACCTCGCGAAGTTGAGCGATCGCCAAGTGGCTGCGTCGAGGGTCCCAGATGAGGATCGCAGTGGCAAGCCAGATGCAACTGAGCCACATCACGCGCAGCGGTGGAAGGTTGTCGGCGGTGAGGAGTGAGGGCCCGAGGGTCAAAATCGAAACCGCCAACGCGATCAACATCGTCATACCGCGTCGGCCGCTGATGTTGACGGTCAAGATCGCAAGTAGGTAAAAGGCGATCGCCACACCTACACCGCCATACACGGTGTCGATGTAAGCACCGAGTGCAACGGCAATTGCCGCGGCGAGCAGCAACGTGATTTCTTTGCCCCCCACTATGAGTTACCCGTGTCCGGGGAGGGGTACGCCACGCGCTGCGCCGCGCACCTAATTGTGCGGTATCCTTTCAACCTAGCCACCACAGTAGGTCGTCGTCCATGAACTTCAGTTTGACGTTATCTGCGGACCGGCAAGGGCTCTATGACATCACGCACAAAGTCGCCGAATTAGTACAGAGTTCCGGAAAAAATGAGGGCTTGGTCACACTGTTTATCCGGCATACGTCGGCGAGCCTGCTGATACAAGAGAATGCCGACCCGAGTGCAAGGCAAGACTTGGAATCGTGGTTGAACCGTCTCGTGCCGGAGGACGATGAACTCTACACCCATACCAGTGAGGGCCCGGACGACATGCCGGCTCACATCAAGTCGGCGTTAACCGCCACGAGCCTTTCGGTACCGATGCGCGATGGCCGCTTGGCGTTGGGAACGTGGCAGGGTATCTTTCTTTGGGAACATCGGCACCGATCGGGGCCGAGGGAGGTGTTGGTCAATGTGATCGGGGGCTGAGTCAGTAACCGTTCATCGTGACTTGTTCAAATTTTCTCGTACCTCGGCCATCCATTGCCGATGTCCTTCCGGATCGAGCATCATCGAGCTGAAGTAGAGGAGCAAATCTTTGTGATTCTTGGTGAGTCGCGCTTCTTGCATGGCCCGTTCACCCGACTTGCCGTTGATGAAGCGGAAACTCGACTTTAGATCGTTGTCCGGCCCCAACACCCGGCACACCTCTGCATTGACCACATCGAACAACGCCTCGAGATCGACTTCCGCAATGCCGACATCCTCTGGGTCGAGGACCACGTTTGCCCACAGGGTCGTGACAAAGATCTGGTAGAGATCTCGGTCGACGAAACGGTCGGTAACGGTGGACCGGCCGACGATGTCGTTGAACACGGGTTCGAATAGAGCTTGCAACCGCTCCGAGTGCAAGGCTAAGCCTGACGCGGCTGTTTCAGCTGTTCAATGGTGTCGGTGAGTCGATCCAAGCGTTCGGCAATCTGATCGAGCGTCGGGTCCGACGCGTGATGCGTGAGCGCGTCGTATTGTTCGCGTAGTTGGCGGCCACTATCGCGTTCTTCGGCGATGAACCGGCCTAGCAGTGCTCCGGTTTGTACGTCGATGGACTCATCGTTGAATAGCTTCGACAATGGATCGTCGGATGACCGTTCGTCGCCGCCGTATCCCAAGAGTGTCTCGAACTTCTCCCGATCGGAGCATTTGGACCCGGCTAACGCGAGGTGTTCATCAAACATCTCGCTCGCAGTTTCTCTGACGGCAAAGCCCAGCTCGCACAGGCGTTTGGTAAATGCGGCGCAATGTTCTTGTTCTCGGATGGCGACGAAACCCAGAACACGCTTGAGGTCGACGTTGGACGACGCATCACTCCAGGACGAGAGCAAACTGTAGCCCCGACCCTCACCAACGGCGATGGCGTTCAAGAGACCGAGGTAAGTTGGTTTGGTCGACATGGATGCTCTCATGGTCTGATTGTCTCTCGGGTAGTGTAAGTCATGGCCCGGGCAGGAGCGATACGTGATATTTTCTGCTGTCAGGATGAGGGTCGGAAGATGCTGCAGTTTGATCGGGTGAGCCTGCCCGACACCACGGATCAGTTGCGACGGGAGGTGCGGGTTTTTCTCAGCGAGTGCGATGATCTCGGCCGTGCCAATTCCGATTTTACGACCGGCCACAATGCCGAATTTTCTCGGCAGCTAGGCGCCAAGGGCTGGATCGGGATGACCTGGCCAAAGGCTTACGGTGGGGCCGAGCGGAGTTTTTTCGAGCGTTACGTCGTTACCGAAGAACTATTGGCTGCGGGAGCGCCCGTCAGCGCGCACTGGGTTGCGGACCGCCAAAGTGGACCGTTGCTTTTGACTTACGGATCCGAAGCGCAGCGGCAGAAGTACCTGCCGGGCATCGTGAAAGGTGAGAGCTTCTTTTCGATCGGAATGAGCGAGCCCAACACGGGCTCTGATTTGGCGTCGGTACGTACGACCGCCAAGCGAGTTGCAGGCGGCTGGCTTGTCAGCGGTACCAAGTTGTGGACGACGGGCGCGCATTTAAATCACTACATCATCAGCTTGGTGCGTACGGAACCGCCCTCCGAGAACCGACATGCCGGATTGTCGCAGCTGATTGTCGATCTCAAAAGCGAACGCGTAGCGGTGCGTCCGATCAAGAACATGGCCGGTGGCGAGGACTTCAACGAGGTTGTGTTCGATGGTGCTTTCGTTGCCGATGACGACGTCGTCGGAGAGCCTGGGAATGGTTGGGAGCAGGTCACCTCGGAACTTGGCTATGAGCGTAGCGGGCCCGAGCGTTTTTTGTCGGCTTTTAGAGTCTACGTGGAGTTTGTGCGTTTGGTGGCGACAGATCCGAGTGTTCACGAGGCGGCGGCAGTAGGACGCATTGCAGCGCATCTCAAAACGCTGAGAAGAATGTCCATGTCCGTGGCGGGAATGTTGGAAAACCGCAAGACGCCGAATGTCGAAGCCGCATTGGTGAAGGAACTCGGCAACAACTTCGAGAAGCTGTTGCCTGAGATTGCTCGTCTGGCGTTGCCTTTATCGGGCGACAGGACGCGTTTTCAAGAAGCCTATCAAGACACCCTGTTGCTCTCCCCGTCGTTTACGCTACGGGGTGGAACGCGAGAGATTTTACGGGGCGTCATCGCGCGCGGATTGGGGTTGCGGTAGTGGTTGGCCATACACAACAGCTGGTTCTCGACAGCGCCGAGAAGATATTTGCCAACGGCTGTAACAAGTCCGTATTGGATGCAGCCGAAGTCGGGCAGTTTCCGGAAGCCTTGTGGGCGTTGGTACGAGAGAACGGCTTCCATCTGTTGGCATTGCCGGGCAGCGGCGCAGAGCTGGAGGACGTCTTTGCCGTCCTGAAGATCGCCGGCCGGTACGCCTTACCTCTGCCGCTCGCCGAGGTGTTGTTGGCTAATCGTTGGTTGAACCATGATGGCGACGAACTGATCTCCATTGGGTTAATGCGCGATAGCCAGGTGGTCGAGGTGCCCTGGGGCCGGCAAGCTTCGCGTTGCGTTGCGGTCAATGCGCAAAATGAACTGATGGAGGTCACCGGCGGCGATCTCCGGCGACGTTCCAATTTGGCGGGCGAACCTCGGGACGTGCTGATTGAGGTCCAGTCGAGCATCGTCCACGTCGAAGAACCGGTCTTCGAACTCATGGCTCTCTCGCGGGTAGCGCTGTCGGCCGGAGCGTTGCAACGCGTACTTGAACTCGGCCTCCAGTATGCGACCGAGCGGGAGCAGTTTGGCCGTACTATTTCGAAATTTCAGGCCATTCAGCATACGTTGGCGGTCGTCGCGGCGGAGGTGGCAGCCGTACTTCGCTCGGCAGACGCTGCCGTCGAGGCAATCGGCGACGCGAGGTTTGCCATGGAAGTTGCCACCGCCAAGGCCAGGACGGGCGAAGCGGTTGGCATCGTAGCCGAGGCGGTTCACCAGGTACATGGTGCTATGGGCTTTACCTACGAACACGAGTTGCATCATTTCACGCGCCGGCTGTGGGCCTGGCGGGAAGAATACGGCAACGAGGTGTATTGGCAGGCGCGCCTCGGCAGACATATTTGTGCGTTAGGTGCAGACAACGTGTGGGATTTCCTGGCCACCCGTGCATGATTTTCCGGAACGTCCGCAGCCACCTCTCAAGATAGCCATTCCTCAAGCCGGCTTAGGTTCGAGATTCGTCAAGTGTCTGCTGGACTCCTGCAGGCTCTGCTGTCGGTAGAGATCGAAATAGTGACCCCTAGCCGCCATCAACGCCTGATGGGACCCGAGTTCGGTAATGCGTCCGCCTTCGATCACGACGATGCGATCGGCGTTACGAATCGTCGACAATCGGTGAGCGATGATGAATGCGATACGACCCTCCAGCACGTTAGCTATGCCGGCCTGTATTCGCAGTTCAGTCTCGGTGTCTACCGACGAGGTCGCTTCGTCCATGATGAGAATCTGTGGATCTGCCAGCAGTGCGCGGGCGAACGATATCATCTGCTTTTGTCCGGCTGACAGACGCGAACCGCCCTCGCCTGCATCCGTTGCGTAGCCCTCGTTGAAGGCGTCGATGAACTCATGCGCACCGGCGAGTTTTGCCGCTGCAAATACTTCTTCGTCGCTCGCGTCCAAGCGTCCGTAACGGATGTTCTCTAGGATCGAGCCGCTAAACACGTGTGCGTTTTGCAGCACCATGCCGAGGTTGGATTGCAACCAATGCAGGCTGCGATTGCGGTAGTCCATTCCATCGATGAGCACCTGCCCATGCGTCGGTTCGTAAAACCGGCAGATAACGTTGACCAGCGTGCTTTTGCCACCGCCGGTTGGACCAACGATAGCGATGGTGTCGCCACGATTGACTGTCAAGTTGATGTCCGTCAGTACCGGATTGCCGGCGTCATAGGCGAAGCACAGGTTTTTCAGTTCTATGGTTTCAATGCGCGCGCTGCCTCCGTCAGCCGCATAGCGGTCCCTCGCCGGGAGGCCGGTGTTGTGTTGCAGAGCGGCGCGAACCGAATCGGAATCCTTTATGTCGGGTTCCGCTTCGATCAGGCTCAAGATACGTTCTGCGGACGCCTGCGCCATCTGCATCTCGGCGAACCAATGGCCCAGTTGCTCTATTGGATCGAAGAAGTGGCGCGTATATGCCATGAACGCCACCAGCGTTCCGGGTAGCATGACGCCGCTGAGTAAGTCCATGCCCCCAACGGCCATCGCTAGGCCCAGCGAAAGACTTGCCATGGTGATCACGATCGGAACGTAAACCGCCGCCTGGCTCAAGTTCAGTACCGATGCGCCGTACATCTTGTCGGTCAATCCCTGAAACTCGCGCAAGTTGGCGTCTTCTCGAACAAACGCCTTGCTCGTCTGGATGCCCATGATGGCCTCGTTGTAGGAGCCCGTAATGCGGGAGTTGGTGGCGCGCACGGTCCTGGCGCTCTTCAAGATGCGCTTCTGAAACTTGGACGAAACCCAGCCGAGCACCGGAATGATTGCAAGCACGATCAAAGCGAGCTTGGCGTTCATGACGAGCATGGCGATTGCGATGCCCAGCATCATGGTGATGCCCCACACGAGATCGAGAAATCCCCATGCCAAGATGTTGGACAACCGCTCGCAATCAGACGTCATGCGTGCCATCAACCATCCCACGGGCCGGTAGTCGTAGAACGAGAAGGACAGACGTTGCAGGTTGTCAAAGCCATCGCGCCGAATGTCGTGGCTCACGTGCGTGCGGATCTTGCCGGCCATCCAGATGAAACCACCGACGGCACCGCAGATCGTCAGGGTCGTAGCGATGTACGCGAGGAGATAGATCCACAGATCTGCGTCCGCACCAAATGTGTCGACGGCATCGACCACACCCTTGGTGATCAGCGGATACATCACTTCCATGCAGGCGGTGATGAACGCGAATAGGGCCAACCACGCCAGCTCTCTCGGATAGCACCTCGCGTACGCGAAGAGCTTTCTCCAGAGGTGCAGATTCATTCTCGAGGCCAGTGCCTCTTCGTTGAAACCGTCGTCATAGTTTTCGTCGTCGTAGGTGTCCATATCAACTGGCTCCCTCGGCAACGTCGCGCCGGATAGAAGCATCCAGCGCGCCTTGTATCTCGCACAAGCGCCGATAAGGCCCTGGCTGGTCGACGAGTGAGGCATGGTCACCGAGCTGCACGACGCGTCCCCGATCGAGCACCATGATGCGGTCCGCCTGCATGACCGACGACAAACGATGCGCGATGATCAGCGTGGTTTGGCGCCCCTTGCGGCGCCGCAATGCCGCCAAAATTTCTTGTTCGGTGCCGGTGTCGATGGCCGAGAGTGAATCGTCCAGCACCAGAACCGGCGGGTCTTTCAACAATGCCCGTGCGAGAGCCAGACGCTGACGTTGGCCGCCGGATAGTGTCACCCCGCGTTCGCCGATCATCGCCTCGAAACCGTCGGGAAATCTTTCTATCGAGTCGTGAATGGCCGCGTCTCGGCAGGCTTCAACCATTTCGGCGTGCGGCGCATGGGGACGACCGACCGAGAGGTTGGCGGCAACCGTACGGGAGTAGAGGAACGGGTCCTGCAGGACGACGCCGATCTGGCTGCGCAGCCATTGTCGATTCACGTCGACGATCTCGATGCCGTCAAGCATGACGCTGCCGCTCTGGTAAGGGTACATGCGCAGGAGCACCCGGATCAGACTGGTTTTGCCGGACCCGGGCGGGCCAACGATGGCTAGCGACTCGCCCGCCCGTATGTGGATGGAAACGTCGGTCAGTATCGGGCGACCGGGTTCGTACTCGAAGTGCAGTTTGTCGATGTGAATCTCACCTGTTGCTCGACCGCCGGTGGGCGCGAGTTCGGTACTTTCTATCGCTTCGGTGAGTATCTCGTTGATACGTCCAAGTGCGATGACGGCTTTGCCGCTGTCCGTTAACACCCGGCCCATTTGCCGCACGGGCCAGATGACCATCGACACGCAGGTCATGATCGTGAATAGGTCGCCAATCGTTAGCGTACCGCCCATGATGAATAGTGCGCCGGCGAACAGCACGATGCCGAGTTGGCTCATCGCGAACACGTCGCTCGTTGCCCAGTAGATGCCCATCAATTGGATCAGCCGATTGTTGTTGTTGCGAAACGCTGCGTTTCTCTCGCCGAATTTCTCGATCTCGAAAGGTTGACGGGCGAATGCGCGAACCACCCGGATGCCGGTGAGATTTTCTTGCAGTGTGGCCGTCATCGCCGCTTCGGACTCGTCGGTGATCTGGAAAACGTCTTTGACCTTGGAGAAGAAAATGTATGCACCGATCCCAAGGAGCGGCATTAGACACAACGACAACCACGCAAGACGTGTGTCCTTCACGAGTAGGAAGGGCATGACGCACAACAGCAACATGACCGCTCGCCCGATTTCGATGATGTCGCTGGCGAGAAATACTCGAAGCGTCTCAACATCGGAGCTACAGCGTTGAACGAGGTCGCCGGTATCTGCGCTGTCATAAAAACTTGCTTGCAAATGGTGTAACCGTTCGTAAAGCCGCTCGCGCAAGCCGCGGACGATCTGTTCCGATGCGACGGCCGCGAAACGGCCGCGCACGAACAAGAACAGGCCGCCGAACACCGTGATCGCGAGTGCGAACCCCGCAGACAGCCACAGATAGCCGAGGTACGAATCTTCGCCCGCTAGCCAACGAGAAACATCGACTAGGAGCGGTGCTGCGTAGCCAAAGTCGTCTTGGTGCACCACATCGATGGCATAGCCACCGATCAAGGGTGCTGCAAAGATACAAATGTTGGTCAATCCCATGGCAAGCACCGCACCGAGGTAGCGCAGCCGCTGGCCTTGGGTGATCCGCCAAAGAGTTGTTCGTTCAGTTGTTGCCATCGATCCTTCTTGCACTGTAAAACCCATACTCAAACACCGAAAGGCCCCGAAGGGCTCGGTGAGCGGGTTCTAAGGATTGAAGTTCGAGATGCTTAGACCCGCTCACCAGCTGAGCGGGTCTAAAGGGCGCTAGGGCCTCAAGGTTAGGACGAGCTCACCGATGCTCGGAGTAATCTCCGTAGCCATCCGCACATGGAATTGCCATGTTCAGCCAAGAGCTGTTCGGGATGATGATGTGCATTTCGCCCTCCTTATTTGAGAGGTCGGCATCCTAACGAGTTTAGCCGCCGGGTTCAACAAAGCGTTAGCGGCAAGACCGACCGGGTTGCGTAGCACGTCGAGTTCACCGGTAAATTCAAAACCG
>JAPUIA010000105.1 GCA_027297435.1 Gammaproteobacteria bacterium
CAGCTAGGGTTGTCTGAATCTTCATTTGGGGTACTCCAACGTTGTTTGTACCTCTTGATACGAGTTAACCGGCGGAATCCGTCGCGTAGCGAATTGTGGTAATGCGGTAGGTTGTGCCGGCGACGACGACCTCGTCGCCGATACGTTTTTTGAGAAGCGCCAAGGCCATGGGTGAATCGATGCTGATGTACTCGGTCTCGGCGTCGAATTCATCGGGGCCCACCAACCGGTACTCGTGCTTAGTCGCCGCGTCGTCTTCCAGTCCCACCCAGGCGCCGAAGAAAACGCGTGAGTGATCCGGCGGCGACCTGTCGACGACGTTGAGCACGTCCAGACGTTTGGATAGATAACGCAGGCGCGCGTCTATTTCTCTCAGTTGCTTCTTACCGTAGATATACTCAGCATTCTCCGACCTGTCGCCCATGGCCGCCGCTTCCGACACCTTGCTGGTGATTTCCGGGCGCTCTACCTTCCACAGCCGTTTCAATTCCGCGTGGAGCGCCTGATGGCCTTCCGGTGTGATGTAAGGTGCGGACTTTGGAGGTGGTGGGCGGTAGCGGCTCATCGATTGGCCTCCATCCAAGTCACGCCAAAGTCGACGATGTCGCGGCAACGCATGAGCCGACCCTCTCCCCAGCCGACCGAACCTTTGTGCTCGGCGTTGGTTGCGTTTGCGAAGGCCTCGCCAATCTGCGGGAAATCTTCGTCGTCGACCCGGAGACCTTCGAACTTGATCCAGCGACGTTCGCCGTTTTCGATCACGGGCGCGCCTTCGGTGTGCCAGCGCTTGGCCTTGAAGTCGGCTCGGTATTCCGACAGGTGTAGCGAGGTGTTGTTGGCGTAACCGATGCCTAACAAGAGTACCCATGCGTCGAGCCGGTACAGGGTGGCAAGCGGTGACCGCTCGCCGAACATGCTTGCGTTTTCGTGGATGCCAGTCACCTCTTCGGCATCTGGGCCCCTTGCTGCGAACGAACCGTGAGGGTGTTGGCTGCGTCGCACCCCGGGCAAACGGCGAAAGTTCTCGGCGATGGCACCCATGTTGCGGGTGGGTGTGGCGTCGGGATCGAAGGCGGGCGTTTGTGATCGCAAAATCGGCCACCAGGCCTCCGGTACGGGAGGGTCTACCCACAATGACGGTTCGCTCAACTGGGTGGTGTGCGTCGGCATCACCAGTGTGCCGGCGTCGCCCAGAACCTGTTCGATGGCCTCGATCACGGCCTGAGCCCCGCCCGCTACCCAGCCGAGCTTCGATAGCGATGCGTGCACGAGTACTGTGGCACCACTGGTTAGACCGAGGGCGGTCAGATCACGAAACAGACTAGCCGAGGTAACCGGGGGCTGATCGGCTGGTGCGCTCGCGACGATTTCGTGTTCGGTCGGCATGATTACGGGCAAGATAGGACGAAGCCTTATTAGTCAATCTCCTGATAGAGAGAACTATTCTAATCTGGATATCCTCGACGGCGTACACTGTCTGAGAGCTTGCGAGGAAGTCTGTTATGCGGCGCCTGTATTACATCGCATGCGACGTCGAAACCACCAAGGCGATATCGGATTGTCTGCACGATCACGGCATACGCGATTGGAATTTTCATGTGCTCGGCAAAGACGAGGAGGGGCTGTACACGCACCAGATTCACTCCGCACGGCCATACCACCAAGTCGATGTCATTCACACCGGTGAGCGTTGGGCCGCCGTCGGTGCGTTGGGTGGATTTGCGATCGGCTTGTTGGTCTACTGGCTCGAGGTGTTGCCCTGGTCGGTGGATTGGATCAGCGTTCTGCTGACGACGCTCATTGGCGCGTTTCTAGGGGCATGGGAAGGCGGGGTCATCGGCCTTACCCGCGAGAACTACAAGATAGCGCCGTTTCACGACGAGATAGAGCAGGGTCGTTATCTGATCATGGTGGATGTGCAGACCGAAGTTCAGGCGCGAACCCGAGAGATGATGGCCATGCGCTTTCCCCAAGTCGACTATAGAGGCATGGACAGCCCGTACGTCCACCCTTTAAATCGTCGGCGGCGCCTGTATCCGAAACCCCAGGTCACGCCCACCGATCTACGTCTGAAACAGACGCTCGAATCACCAATCGCAATCCGCCGCGGGCAACTCCGTTAGTAGCTCGTTGCCGCCGTCGTCTATCACCCGTTCGAAGCAATTGCCGTCAATGTCTTTGTAGAGGCGGCGTCCGGGTATCACCGCGGTCTCTCGGTACACCGGGTAGGCCGCCGAGCGGCGGTAGCGCGGGTAGTCATAGTAGTCATAGGTGTTGCGGTGGTAGGCATGGGTGAGCAGCGATCCGAGCACCAAGCCGCCGACGAGATAACCTGCGTCATAACCGTGGTGGCCGCCGTGATGGCCGTAGCCGTGGTGGCTGTAGTGCCCGTAGTAGCCGTGGCGCCCGCCCGCTTCCGTGGGGCTTGCGCCGAAAACGATCAGTAACGGAACGATAATCAGTAGCCACTTTTTCATGTTGATAAGCATCCTATGCAGGGCGACGCGAACCCGAAACCCATTCGTGCGAGCCTATTATCCAGTTGGTATGCTGAACAGACGATGAACGATGCCGCGGCCAAAACCGTCGATTTCTATTGGGATATTGGCAGTACCAATACCTACTTTGCGTTGCATCTCATCAAACCGATCGTCGCTCGCCAAGGGGCGCGACTGGTCATGCACCCTTTCAACCTGGGCTATGTGTTTCGCCATCACAACTACAGGCTCATGGAGGAACCGCCCGCCAAACTCCGAAACCGCGGTCGCGATCTCGTGCGTTGGGCCGAACGCCATGATTTGGCGTTTCGTATGCCGGACGTGTTCCCGATCAAGACCAGCCGGGCCCTGCGGGGCGCGCTGGCCATGCGCGTGTGGAACAAGGAAATGGACTACATCGATGCGCTCTTTCAGCGCTACTGGGAACAAAATGATGCCGGCGTCGCCGACTACCCGGTGTTACGCGAGTTGGTGGTGAGTCTGGGCGTGGATGCCGATGCGTTCGAGGCGCGAGCCGAGAGCGAGGCCATCAGATCCGCGCTGAT
>JAPUIA010000106.1 GCA_027297435.1 Gammaproteobacteria bacterium
GTCACGCCCGAGGCTTGCGTGATGGATGGCGCAACGAACATCAAGGTGACCGGCACCCACAGCGGTCTGGTGTTCAACAAAGCCGTGTACCCGCACATTGCGGAGGCGCTCGCGAGCTGAGTCCCCGCGCCGCGGCGTGCGCCATCCTTAACAAGTCAAATGCTGACCGGATAGACTCGAAATAGGTCGAACCTTCGGACGTGAGCACCAGCCCCTGCTGCGCTTACCGTTTTGTGTCCCGGTATCTGCACAGACATTCCCTCGGACTTTTTAGAGCGTAGAATTGTCAAATATGGTAGGTGTCGCGACACTTGGGCTCGGGGGCGTTGTGTTTGGCCACAAGCCCGGTTTCGCGCTTCGCGAGGTAGCATGCGCATGGTCGGCATTATTCGTTACACGATTTCGTTGTTCACAATAGGGTTCGCCAGCTTGGTGTGGGCCGTTAGTATTTACGACGTGATCGAGTTGAGCCAGCAGGGCTACAGCGACGAGGAGGTCTTGGACATCATCCGGATCACCGGATCGGTCTTCGACTTGACGGCCGAAGATATCCCGCGCCTCAAGAATTTAGGGGTTAGCGAAGCTATCATCCGAGGCATGCTCGTGGTTGAACCTGCCGAGTCATCCGAGACAGGGTCGTTCCTGAACGACACAGGTAACGACTTCATCGAAGAGATCACTCCGGCGACGCCTTCTGAACCTCTCTCCCAAGCGGATTTCGCTGATCATGAGCATGCCGCCCCGCTGGCACTCACGCCGAACCGTTTCTCCATACAAGCCGTGTCGGAGGCAGCGGCCGGAGGTCACCAACATGCGTATGTGACCTTGAGTAGCGTCCCCATATTGATTTTGCGCGATGAGGGACGCTTTCGGTCCATCGAGGATCGCGGTAACGCGATTGTGCGCAACCTCGAGGAAGCAGCGCGGATGGGAGACGGGCGCTTCATGGTACTGCAGACGGAAGAAGCGGACTTGATCGTGTATCAAGGTGCCTATTTACGCGAGGTGCCCATCGCTACGGTCAATCATCATGATGCGCATGCTTACGATGTCCGCAGCGAGCGCCGTGTGACAACCGATCTGTTGGCCAGTTACTGGGCCGCGCTGCTCAGCGACTATTGGGCCATTGCCTTCCAACACAGAGCCCCAAGCCAACTGGTCAATCTGCATCGGGGTGATGCGCTCATGCTCCTTTTTGAAGTCGTCAATCGAACGGGATCTGACGAACCGCTGAATTTGGGATCGGCCGTTCAGCGGCTGCCGAGAACGATACAGAGCCACCTGGAGCGCCTGGCCGCAGCGGTTCCGGATGACTTCGACACCTGGCCCGATTATGGGGGGGAGCGGTCGTGAACCGAGTGCTGTCATTATTAACCTTCTGTACCGCCCTGGCCGCCTGCAACACCCTCAACCCTGTCCCCGCGTATTCGCAAAACGATGTGGTTAGTTTTGACGACGTGGTCCTGTTGGCACAAAGCGACATTTCGGATCAAACAATTAGGACGTTTCTGGATTTTCGCGAGCTGGACTTTGCACTCGATGCCGGAGCTCTGTTAAGGCTGCGCGAGGCCGGCGTCAGCGAAGCCGTGATCCGGTACTTACTCGAACAAGATGCCGCATCAAGCACTGCCTTGCCGACCGATACGGTTCTCACCGGCTACAGTGCGAAAGGTTATCCATCATACTACTATGGTTCGAGCCGCATCGGCGGGACGGCGGCGTTCCCGTTCGGCTGGTACGACCACCACTATTTTGGATTGGGTCACACCACGATCTATCGCAACGCACCTCATCACAACGGCGGTCATAGCCTCGGCCACGCGGTTGGCATCACACACGGTCACGACGGCAACATACCGCACGCGAGTAGCGTTCTTGGCGGGCATCGAAGTAGCCCGGGCCACAGTATTCGCCACACAGGCTCCAGACCGAGCCACAACATTCGCCACGCAAGCTCCAGACTGAGCCATAGGGCTCGGCACAGGCGTGGTCACACAGGTCGACACGCCGCGGGTCACTCGGGTGGACACAGCGGTGGCCACGGCCACGTGCATTGAGACTTCAAGGCCCCCGTTTTGAGTTGATGAACGGTACGTAGGCTTGCCTTGATCGTTCGCAAGTGGCGAGCGACGCGAACCGCACTTGCTGTCGAGGATATGAAGGGAACGACGGATCTGAATCGGAATCGGAATATGAAATGAGAAAGGTACCGCGTTTTCTATAGAGAGTTCATCAATTGCGGCCAATCTGGGAAAGATCTAGTATCGTTTAGATGACCTCGCTGCATAAATATCTAATCTATTTGTTGGTGGCAACTTTGCCCTTGTCATCATGGGCCACGTCGTCTGCATGTAGTCCCGAACGTTCGGCGGAAACGCAGGAGATCGCGGCGGATGCTCACGCCCACCATGACGCTGCCGGAAACGTAGATCACCGGGCACACCAAAAAAGCGATCAGGGCAACGATGCATCGTTAACGGATTGTCCGTGTTGCGACGATTGCGTCGCGATATGCGCTGTCGCTGGCGGAAGCGCCGTGGTGAACGCGCCCGTCTTGGTCGAATCGCTGTTCAACGGCCGCGACCGACTGATCCCACTCGTTGTCGACTTTCGTCGGGGTCCACCTCCTCAGTCTCTGTTTCGACCTCCTATCTCTCAACCTGGTTAGGGGCGACGCCCCGCGTTTTAGCACTCGGCCAACACCGAGTGTTTCGGCGCAGGCGTTGCCGCATAGCGTTCGGCTGTTTAGCCGACCGAAGTGAAACAGACAGATTGAGGATGTTATGAAGACAATTACAATGCTTCTGGCGGCCATCGCTATCGGTGTACTGGCCGCCATTGGATTCGCCTACTCGGGACTCTACGACGTTAGTGCGAGCTCGCCGCACGGCGGGTTTGTAAACTGGTTGTTGTCTACCACCTCACACGCCTCTGTGGAACGACGTGCCAGCGAGATCGACGTGCCGAATCTTGACGATGAAGAATTAGCACTTGCGGGTGTCAACGATTTTGCTGGCATGTGCGCTGGCTGCCATGGAGCACCTGGACAAGAGCCTGAGGCGATGGGTCAGGGTTTGAACCCACCGGCACCGGATCTGGCCGAATCAGCGGCCCACATGACTCCGGCCGAACTGTTTTGGGTCACCAAAAACGGCATCAAGATGACCGGAATGCCCGCCTGGGGGGCAACCCATGAAGACGCGGCACTGTGGTCCGTGGTGGCCTTCATGACCGGCTTACCCGAACTCGACGCCGATGGCTATCAAAGGCTCTTAACGAGTGCCGAAGGCTTTGGGCACCATGGCGTCGAGGTTGATGAATCTGGCCATGATCATGGTGACGCCGAGGTAGCCTCTGGGGCGCACGCGCACGATCAAGACGATCATCAACCGGCGCAAAGTGGGGATGAGTCGACGAGCGAATCCGATTCGCACGACCACAGCGCCCACAGCCACGACGATCCAGCACCCAATACCAACAATGAGCCGCAGGAGGATGGCCACGATGACCACGTCCACTAATTGGCTCGTAACGTGTTGTCGCGAAAGCGCGGGTTCACTGAATCCGGCGGGGAGGTGTGTGCGTGTCTAAGTCGTTTCTCTATTGGCGGGGTGTCCTACCGATCACCGTCGCGGTGCTCAGCGGCTGCGCGAGCTTCCCGGCGGATCTTGGGCGCAGTGATGTCGATGCGCTTGTGACGGAGCGCGGGCAGGCCGTCGACGGGGCGGCCTCGATGGAGACATCGGCTGAGTTACTCGCTGCTCTGACCGCCACGCCGTTAACGCCGGAGCGTGTGATTCGGATTGCGTTGGTAAACAGTCCCCGCTTGAAAGCCTCCTACGCGATGCTCGGGTTCGCTGCGGCCGATGTATACGAAGCCGGCCGGATCCGCAATCCCATCTTCATCGGCGCGTTGTTGGATTCGGACGTGTCGGGCGAGCGCGATCAACTCACGCTGGGTTTGGTCATGTCATTCACCGATCTCATCACGTTGCCCGCCCGCAAACGTCTCTCCGCCGGTGCCTTCGTCGCCATGAAGCAGTCCATCGGTGCTGAGGTGCTGGAAGTTGCCGCGCAAGCCGAGATGGCCTATTACGGGTATGTTGGTGCCCAACAGGTCGCGGCACTGCGCGCACAAATTGCCAACGCCGGTGCGTTGTCTGCGGCACTGGCCGAGCGGTATCACGATGCCGGCAACATCAGTGCACGTGAACTGGCGTTCGAGCGCGCGGCGGCATCCGAGGCACGTCTTGACGCCCTCGAGGCCGAAGCGGAGTCCTATGCAGCAAGAACCGCATTGGCGGGGGTGCTTGGACTCTCGGTCGGCGATACGTGGGATGCCGCCGCGCAGTTGCACCTGCCCCTGGCCAACGAAGACGAGTTGGACACGCTGATTGCGCTTGCGCACCAATCGCGCCTGGACCTGGCAGCTGCACGCACCCAAGTCGATGTGTTGGCCGATCGTTTAGGGGTCGTGAACTGGACCCGCTGGCTGGGCGAGCTGGATGTGGGTGTTGAGCGGGAACGAGAAACCGACGGTGCGCGCATCACCGGGCCGACGCTGGCCTGGGAAGTCCCGATCTTCACACAACACAAAGATGCCGTGCTGCGTGCCGAGGCGGACTTGCAAATCGCCATTGCCGAGGTGCAACGCATTGCGACAGACGTCGACAACGGTGTGCGCTTAGCCTATGCCACGCTGGAAAATGCCAAGGCGCGTGTGACCGAGTATCGCAACGGATTGATACCGCAGCGTGTGGAAGCCGTCGCCCGTGCCCAAGAAGAAGTCAATTTCATGTTAATCGGCATCTTTGAACTGATCGCCATCAAGCAACAAGAGTATGACGCGTACCAAGGATACCTCGAGGCCATCCGAGACTATTGGCACGCGCGTGTCAAGATGAAGTTGGCCACCGGCAATTCCCTTCCCAGCAGTGCACAGATCGGCGATCAGCGAATCGATGTTGAAGATTTTATCCGTCCGCAACCTGGCGGGATGGATCACTCCGGTCACGGCTCAATGCCCGATCACTCCAGCATGAAGAACGACAGCGGCGGTGGGTCGGAGTCGATGGATCACTCTGATCACCAGACGATGGATGAAAATAGCTCTGCACCTGATTCCAAGGACCACACTGGCCACAAGATGACAGACGCCGACGAGGTGAGCGAAGCCCAACACGAGACAGACGGCGCGCACCGCGAGCATAACGATGGAGGTTCACAGTGACGTCACGACGCGAATTTTTGAGTTACACCGGCGCCGGTGCGGTCGCGGCAGCGATCAGCCCTGTGACTGGGGAGGCCGATGCCGCCGAAGCACCGCGGGCGCCGTCCGCGGGGAAGGGAGAGTCGTATACGCCTGTGCGCACGCTGAACGGGTGGACGCTCCCCTACACGATGAAAAATGGTGTGAAGGAGTTTCACTTGGTGGCCGAGGAGGTGGAGCACGAGTTCGCGCCCGGCAGCCGCGCCAGGTGCTGGGGCTACAACGGCACCACCCCTGGCCCCACCATCGAAGCCGTGGAGGGCGATCGGGTCCGTATCCTAGTGACGAATTGCCTCGAGGAACACACCTCGATCCACTGGCACGGCATCCTGTTGCCGAGTGGCATGGACGGCGTCGGCGGGTTGAGCCAGCCGCACATCAAGCCGGGCGAGACCTTCGCTTACGAATATACACTGCGCCAGCACGGCACGCACATGTACCATCCGCATGCCGATGAAGTGACACAGTTGGCTGTCGGCATGATGGGCATGTTCGTTATCCATCCGCGCAAGACTGAGCCGGTGCCCGTCGATCGGGATTACTGCTTCGTTTTACACAACTGGGCGCTGCATCCCGGTACGTATCGGCCGGACCCGGCGGTCCTGCTGGATTTCGATCTCTGGACCTTCAACAGCAAGGTGTTTCCAGCCATCGACCCCATCGTCGCCCGTACCGGCGAACGGGTGCGTGTGCGCATGGGCAACCTATCCATGTGGAACCATCCGCTGCACATGCACGGCGTACAGTTCATGGTCACCGGCTCGGACGGCGGACGCTGGCCGCCGGCACAGTGGCGACCGGAATCGACCGAGATCATCGGCGTTGGGCAGACGCGCGACATTGAGTTCGAGGCGGTGCCGGGCGATTGGGCCTTTCACTGCCACATGGCGCACCACACGATGAATGCCATGGGGCACGAGATTCCCAATACGCTTGGTGTGGATCAGAGCGGTATCGACGCGGAGATCAAGAAGATGTTGCCGGGGTTTAGGGCGATGGGTCGTTACGGAATGGCGGAACACCAGGGACATACAGAGATGGGTCACCATCCCGGGCCGTTGAACACCCTCGCGATGATGGCGGGCAAAGGTCCCTACGGGAATATTGAGATGGGCGGCATGTTTACAACGGTCAAAGTACGAGACGATTTGAAGCGTGGCGACTACGGTGATCC
>JAPUIA010000107.1 GCA_027297435.1 Gammaproteobacteria bacterium
CCAGCACGCTGGCTTTCTTGTGGATAATCCATTCCGTAATCATCCAGCCCAACGCCGCACAGGCCGTGGCCACTTGTGTCACGAGCATCGCCATCCCGGCCGTGCCATCCGCCGCCAATTGGCTACCGGCGTTGAATCCGAACCAGCCGACCCACAGCATCGCGGCGCCAATGACCGATAAGGTCAGGTTGTGAGGGGGCATTGGGGTACCCGGATAGCCTTTGCGTTTGCCTAAGACGAGCGCGGTCACGAGGGCCGCAATTCCAGCATTGATATGTACGACCGTACCGCCCGCGAAATCCAGGATGCCTCTTGCACCCAACCAACCGCCTTCGCCCCAAACCCAATGGGTTATGGGGGCGTAAACGAATGACACCCATAGCGCTACAAAGGCAAGCAGCGCCGAGAACCTCATCCGGTCGACGAAGGCGCCGACGATCAGCGCTGGCGTAATAATCGCAAACGTCAATTGAAAGGTAATGAACACTGTCTCGGGAATCGTTCCAGAAACCGAGTCGACCCCTACGCCAGCCAGGAACGTCTTGCTCAAGCCGCCCCAATAAGCGCCTTCACCACCGAACGCGAAGCTATAAGCCCAGCATATCCAGACCACGGTGACCAAACAGGTGATCGCAAAGCACTGCATCAATACCGACAGCACGTTCTTCACGCGAACCATCCCTGCATAGAACAGGGATAGACCCGGAATGGTCATGAACAACACGAGCGCGGTAGCCGTCAACATCCATGCCGTATCACCCGCGTTGACTCCATCCGAAGCAAATACGGGTGCGGCGATCAGGCCTACACTTAAGCCCAAGATCCAGCGTTTCATTGTTATCGTTCCCCTTTGATTAGACGTTGAGTCAGTGCTTGATTTTTTTAGACGTCAAACGGCGTCCGAGCCTTTAAGATGAAGCAAATGCCGTGCCATCAAGAAATAGGCCCGAAACGCCCTAAATGGGTTGGTTACGCAACCCGCCCTGCACTCTTTTCGTGCAACGTTAGGTAGCGCGCCTCTTTTTAGTGCGTAGGGACGATTGCATCTCTGCGAATACCGTTTTCAAGACAAGGAGAACCGGGCGTATCGGTGACCGTGATCCGAGATAGCTATTTGATGCTTTAAGGAACCGTAGCGATGTTTTTGCCAGTGGGCCATCGACGTCGCGGGATGTGCCGTAGACTTTTGATCGCAGCGCGACGAGGTCATCAAGATTATCCTACGAACGAGACAGATGTATAAAATTTCTCGTGGAGTCCTGTAGTGCCGGCGAGCAAAGCGACGAGCAATCCAGGAGCAATACGATGATCGTTAATGTGGGTATCATTGCGGACTAAGATGTCGCAGACCAACCAGCACAGGCACCAATTGCCGGGCCGCGTTGTCGGACTCGGTTGGCTGGTTGTAATGCTCATCACGCTGAGTATCGCGTTGACGGTACTCATTCCGCCAGTTTGGCTTCCACCAAGCCTGCAGCAACTTCGCTATTCCTGGTTGGGGGAGCCTGATTTCGTCGAACTTCCAGCGAATCAGCCGCGGGAGCTCAATCTGCCGGAGCTGCCGTGCGACCCCATCATTGCCGCGCGCGGTGAAGCGCGGGAGATCGAAGGGCTGCAGATAATGCGGTCACCGAGTTGCAATCCAGATCACCCCGCCGATGTCGCTGCATTCGTCAAGGGCACCAACAACATTTCGGCAGCGACATTAATGGAGACGCTACTGACAGTCGATGCGGTGGACAAGCGTGATGATCTGGATGGTGACGGCGATCCTGATCGAATACACATTCGCCTAGAGGTCGTCGAGCTCAACGGCAAGTCGCCCGAAATGAGTCAGACAGTGCCTCGATTCGAGATTGCACCGGGGATTGCACCTGGGTTTTGGGTTTTTGCGCCGAAAACTCGTGGCATGTCGACGACGAATTTCGGAAGCCTCGAGGCCAATCGACTGTTGCGGATGCCATCGCCGGTAATCCGTGTAGAAGCGGGTGATGAGATCAGCATCACTTTGGAAAACACACACTACCTACCACACACGATTCATTTGCATGGTGTTGACCATCCTTTCCGTGATGCCAGTGGTGAAGGTAACGACGGTGTACCCGGTGTCAGCGAGCGAATGGTTTTCCCTGGCGAGGCGCGCACTTACGAATTCAAGGCTCGACAGACTGGAACGATGTTCTATCACTGTCACGTTCAGCCGCAAGTTCACGTTATGATGGGATTGAACGGTATGCTCGTTGTCGAGGAGAACCGTCCCGACAACTGGCTGCAAACGCTCAATGTTGGTGCCGGACATGTTCGTTACCCTTCGGTCGCAAGCCGCGAGGCGTACGACCGAGAGTACGATCTCCATTATTTCGACGTTGACAAGGATCTCAACGATCTCATCAAGGAATACAACGATCCGCGACTGATCGCCAAGGCGACCAACCGGGGCTACAACGCGACTCAGCGAACTGCCGAATACTATTTGCTCAATGGCAGGTCGTTCCCCTTTACCTTGCTAGAGTCAGCAGTGGTCGTCGATACCGGAGAACATATCAAACTGAGAGTCTTAAATGGCGGTTTGGAGCCGGTGTCTCTGCATACCCACGGACATAAAGTCCGGATTACGCATTATGATGGGGTGGAACAAAACCCTCTGGCGCAAATCACGCGGGACGTAGTTTTCCTGTCGAGCGCCCAACGACTCGATCTTCTGCTCGACACCAAAAACGACGGGTTGCACAGCTATGGCAGCGGGATCTGGTTACTGCACGATCACCGCGAGCAGGCTGTGACAACCGATGGCATCAATCCAGGGGGCGACATTGGCGTTATCGTTTACGAAGACTATCTGGCGGCCAATGGCTGGCCTCGTTTCTTCGGCGATATGCGCCTGTATTTCAGTCCCGACTACTATGCAGGTCGTATACCGGTTTGGAGCGCCAGCGACCCTGAAGGACGATTCGGCGAGCCGGAAAACCAACCGGTTACGACAGTGCGATTGGCACTACTCGGGCTGGTTGGGTTTCTTCTGTTCGGTACGCTGGTGATACTCAGTCGCAGGTTGGTTCGTAGTGTCAAAGCTAGATAGAGGCTTGATCGACGTTATCGCCTTCACAGCGCTGATAGCCTTTGCGACGGCGCCGGCCGGCGGTGGAGCGCAGGTAAACGACGAGCGTGCGCATCACCGGCAAAAGGATCACAGCGATCACAGAATGGTTATAGATGCCGACGGCATGGTCATGAACTACAACGAGAACGAACTGCCGCGCGATTGTGCACAACTTGGCGAAGATGTGACGTTTGACGTTCATGTGGGCGTTCGGTATGCGCGCCGAGGGGCCGCGTTCGGATTTGATCTGAACGAATGGCAAGTACCACCGTGCGCTCGAGTGGCCGTGACGCTGATCAACGACGACAGCGTTCGTCACCAATGGATGGTGCATGGATTACCGCGCTACCTTTACCCGCAAGGTATGTTTCATTTGGAGGCAAACGGTGGCAGTCGGAAGACCGGTAAATTCATCGTTCCGAGTGATGATCGCACCTATCTCGTGCACTGCGATATGGCTCACCACATGGAGAAAGGGCTGAAGGGCCAATTGAAAGTGGGGAGTGGTTCGGGCGACTTGCCGAGCGTTCCTGGTATCACCGGTGCGCGCCGGCCGGACCGCTATCTCTGAGCGTCAAAGACTATCCTATTCAGTTTTCCTCGCGGTAGCGCGACCGTGTTAGAACGCTTCGGCCGCACCACGGACGTTGAGAAAGAACTGAACGACAACGTCGTTTAGACCCGGGCTGCTGCGTGACGAAACACTGAGCCGGGTACGGCCGTCATCGGATCGCTCAAATAATGCTAGGGTTCACGGCGCTGCGCCAACAGCGCCGTGAACCATTCACCTGCAACCTGTTGGCTCTCGCCCTTGCACCTGATCAGGTACGGCTTTCCGCTCGTTGCGCTTTGGCTTGCAATTTTTTCGATGAACTCTTCGGTGCTGTCGATAAGGTGCGCGTTGCGCCTTCTTTTGGATTTCAGGTGCGCACGGGCACCTTTCCCCGTGAGTCTGTTGCCATTGCGAACGAACGTACAACCACCTTTGCCCACCGAGCTGATTAAATAGTCGATCTCTTCGTTCATCGAGCCCGCTGAAGATGCAGCGGGCTGTGACACAAAAACGAGTAACAGACCGCAAAGCAAACGGCCGCCTGAACTCTTAAGCATCGAAGTTACTCGGCGACCCCAGAGTCAGCGGGTAGCGCGTATGCGACTAAACTGTCGCCTAAGTTGCCGGGTATGGGGATGCGCCCGAAACCACCGGCCGCGATGACGACGACCTGCCGACCGTCGATGCGGTAGCTCATCGGTATCGCTTGGCCGCCGGCAGGCAGCGACGCTTCCCACAAGACCTCGCCGGTCTCGATGTCGAACGCTCGAAAGGTAGAGTCGAAGGTTGCCGCCAGGAACACCAAGCCGCTCTTCGTGACGAGAGGACCGCCCATGTTGGGTAGGCCGATGGTTCCGACCAGCGGGAGATCGCCGATCGGGACGCTCCAGCGCAAGTCTCCCGTCTCTAGGTCCACGGCATGCAACGTACCCCACGGCGGCGGGTTGCACGGCAGGAAGAAGTTGGATAAGAAAAACTCCCGACGCATGCCCCAAGGGGTGCCTTCCTGGCGTCCGTGCTCCACATCGGGTTGCTCTGCGCGAGCGTCCTCGAACTGGGCGCGCGGGAACAGGGTGACGACCCAAGGCAAATCCATCACGTTCGCGACCAGCAGTTGACGCTCCGGATCGACGGCGACGCCGCCCCAGTTCGTGCCGCCGGCGTTGCCGGGTATCATGATCGTGCCCTGGGTCGTCGGCGGCGTGAAAGCGCCGTCGAAACGGAGCCTTTCGACCTGCTCCCGACAATAGCCACGATCCCAGAACGTGAGGCCCCACACGTCCTCGGGCGTGATACTCAAACGCATGAGGGGTGGCGGCCTAACGGGAAAGGGCTGGGTTGGCGAGAGTACGAAGTCGTCCTCGCCACCCTGTGGTACCGGTCGCTCCTCCACTGGAATCAGCGGCTCACCGGTCTCGCGATCGAGGATGAACAGGTGGCTCGACTTGGTGGATTGCACCACCGCCGGAATCATTTGGTCGCCGCGGCGCAGCGGAAACAAAACCGGCTGTGATGCAACGTCGAGATCCCACACGTCGTGGTGCACGGTTTGGAAGGACCAAGCCACCTCTCCCGTACGGGCATGCAAGGCGACGGTGCTACTGCCGTAGTAGTCGAGACCCTGGCGATGCGCGTTGGCATAGTCGGGCGTGGGGTTGCCGGTCGGAACGAATAGCAGGTCGCGTTCCGGATCGTACGACATGGGTGCCCAGACGTTCGGCGTCGAGAGCATCCAACCGCTGTCCGGGTCGCGCTTGCCGCCAGGCTCGTCAGGCGGCGCCAAGTCCCAAGCCCAGGCCATCTCGCCCGTGCGCACGTCGAAAGCGCGGATGACGCCGGAAGGGGCTTCGATGCGGGCGTTGTCGCCGATCGCCGAACCCACCACCACCAAGTCGCCGGCCAGCGTCGGCGCCGAGGTCAGCTGATACTCGCCCTTCCAGCGTTGATCACCGACGCCGGGGTTCAGATCGACGCTGCCTCCCTCGCCGAAGTCGGTGCACGGCGTCCCGGTGCCAGCGTCGATTGCGAACAGTCGAGCGTCGACGGTGTTGGTGAGTATTCGGTGGCGGCAACGCGCGCCGACCTCGGCCACCGGATCGATCCAGCTGGCGACGCCTCGGCACACGAGTTGGTTGGACCACCCCGCATGCTTGTCGATCTCCGGATCGAAGATCCAAAGCTCCTTGCCGGTGAGCGGGTCCAGCGCGAATACTCGATTGAAGGGAGTGCAGCCGTACAGCGTGCCTTCCACTAGGAGCGGCGTCAGCTCGAAGGCGCTCGTCGTCCTGAAGGGCGGCGTTTGATCGGAGAGGTCGCCGTGGCGCCAGGTCCAGAGCTCCTCCAGTTGATCGACGTTCTCGGGCGTGATCTGGTCGAGCTCTGCGTAGCGCATGCCACCCGGGTCGCCGCCCCAATGTGTCCACGACGCATCCTGCCCCGAAGCGCTGATGGCCGGGAGGAGCAGAACGATCAGGGCGATCCAGTGCATATGTCTTACCCCGCTCGGTGGCGAACGTTCGTTGTCGACACATCGATCCAGCGGCAGGGGCATCGCGCCAGCATCTCCGAATGTTTCGTGTGCAGTTTGCATGGGCGATGAGGCCGCTCCGACTGATCGCTCGAGTCTACCTAAAATGGGGCGTCGAAACATGATTGGCTAATGGCGAGTCCGGATCCTGTGCGGAAGTTCAGACCTATAACGGGGCTTACATAGCGCGTAAAGCACAGATGGTAGGGGTTTTGGAACGCCCACTTTCCGCGGAAGAATTTTTCGGGCCAGTGTCCTACGAAGCGTTAGGCCGTTTTCCCACACAGCGTGTGTATGCTGTTTATGCGTCCCGCTGGTTGAATAAAGCTACACCTCCCTCAGATTGCGCTGGTACGTTTCGGATAACAGAAAGACGGACAAGAACGTCAGTCCGCAGGCGACAGCGATATACACCGATATGCCGAGCGTGCTGCCATAGGTCGCGAGAATGGCAGTTGCGATGATCGGTGCCAAGGCTCCACCGAGTATCGCGCCCAATTGATACCCGAGCGAGGCACCGGAATAGCGCACGTGCGTGCTGAACATCTCTGTCAGAAACGCCGCCTGCGGCCCGTACATCATTCCGATGAGGATCAGACCTACGGACACGCCTACCGTGATCCATAGAAACGAACCCGTATCCACGAGTGGAAACAGGACGAACCCCCACACGCCCATGAGGGCCGCGCCGAGCATGTAGACGCCACGCCTACCGTGTTTGTCCGAATACATCGCGGCCATGAACTGCGTGGGAATCTGTACGACCGACGCAAGCAGCACCGCCGCTAGCATTGTGCCGCGCGGTAGGCCAAGCCCAGCCGGGTCGGTGCCGTAGGCAATGACGAATGTGATCATGATGTAGAAGGTCACCTGCGCGGCTAGAAACGCACCTGCTGCCAAGGCGATTTGTTTTGGATAGGTCGTGATGGCCTCGAGTACGGGTGATCGGCGCGCGACCACCTGCTCCACGACGGTATCGGTCGGGAGATTCGGAGTCGCGGTCAAAGCTTGCAGCTCGCGGAACGCAGGCGTGTCTTCGAGGCGCAGCTGCACGTACAAACTCAAGCCGATCAGCGAGACGCTCGCGACGAACGGGATGCGCCAACCCCAGGCCATGAATGCCTCTTGAGACACGCTAGCCGTCACGATCAAAAACGCTAGGTTGGCGAGGATCAGGCCGACGGGTGCGCCGGCCTGCGCGAACGCTCCATAGAAGCCGCGTTTGTCGGGCGGCGCGTTTTCGGTCACCAGCAACATCGCGCCGCCCCATTGGCCGCCCACCGCAAGCCCTTGCACGAACCTGAGCAGTACCAATGAGACGGGCGCAAACGCGCCGATCATCGCGTAGGTGGGCAGGAGACCGATAAGTGTCGTCGCCACCCCCATCATCATGAGGGCGACCACCAACGTTTTTTTGCGCCCAACCCGATCGCCGAAGTGACCGAACACGACGGCGCCGATTGGTCGGGCAAGGAACCCCACTGCAAAGGTGCTGAACGAGGCGATTAAACTGGCGTAGGGCGGCATGTCTGCTGCGAAGAACACGGTTGGAAACACCAACGCCGCTGCGGTGGCGTACAGAAAGAAATCGAACCACTCGATGCTGGTCCCGGCCAAAGCCGTGAGCGCCACACGGCGCATAGAACCGCTGGGCGCGGTGACCGTGGCACTAGACATGGACCTCTCCCCGGGGGTGTTTTTGTTGTTCTAGAGCTGAAGCATACCAGCAAGCCGCCGGAAGGTTTACTTGCGAGACGGTTTGAAGTCGCTGGCATCCGGTAGGTGTTCGTCGAGGTGCAACCATTCGATCTTGCTGTCGCGGTAGTCATGAAAACCGGCCGGAAAAGCGTCCGGATCGTCGAACGCACCGATCGTGACGTAGATGCGTTCCGGCCGCGGATTGAACCCGAAGCACAGGCTGGTGCCGCAGCGGGAGCAAAAGCCACGCCAAGCCGCTTCGCTCGAGTCGTAGCGTGCCAGTTTGCCAATCCACCGCACTTTGTCGCTCTCGAATGTGGCGAAGGTCGCCACCGCTGCGCCGACGGCGCGTCGACACATCGTACAGTGACAGTGGGTGACTCGGCGGGGCGCGGTTGACGCTTCGAACTTGACCGCACCGCAGAGACAAGATCCGTTGACGCTCACCTTTGCGCGGTCATCGGTCATGTATCGTCCTTGGGGCACCTCTAAAAGCCTCTCACGTACTCAGCGCATTTATGCGGGGCCTGAGGCAAGGCGCGGCTGCAGGTAATGGTCGGTCCCATTGGCAAGAGCCGCGACGATGGCACAAGTGCCCTTAGTCGGCCGCGGTAAAGAAATTGGCCCTCGGCGTTCGGGTCTCATCGTAGACCGGTTCTTTGAGGTCGCAGCGGAACTTGTTGTTGTCCGCGTTGGCCAACCCTATCTCGTTCAACATCGCACCCATGTTCAAATAGTTCTGGTGCTCGAAGTGGGCAGCGAGAGAAGCCTCGTCGTCCCATAGTTCGTAGACGATGATTCGACCGGTGACGCAAGGGTCTACAGAAAACACATAGGCACGACACCCGGGTTCGTCATCCCTGGTGGCTTGTTGTAGTGGTTTGGCTCTGTCGATGGCTTCGTCGATTCGAGCCGGATCGGCAAGGTCGATTGTGCCGGCGATTATGATCATGGTGCCCAGCGTCCTTTGTGGCTGCGGTTAGGCGATTTCTCGCAACACCGCGACGGCTTCGTCTATCTCTTCGGTGGAGTTCAAGATTCCTGGCGACATGCGTACGACCGGTCCGGCATCACGATCGGCGGGACTCACGATAATCTTGCGCGCCTGCATGACACGTTGAACGTCCTCGGCGCTGTGCTTGGCAACCCGGAAGAACGTGAAACCGGATGAAAACTCGGTACTCATCGGCGTCACCAGCTCCACGCCGCCGATTTCTTGCAAGCGATTCTTGAGATAGGTATTCAAAAAGTGAATGCGCGATTGCACGTTGTCCTTACCCAGATTGAGATGAAATTCGAAGGCCTTTCTGAGCGCCCAACGGTGCTCGAAGGTGTGGAAACCGCCCGGCGTCATCATCGGCCCAAACGCGGGATCTTCGGCCAGGTTGAACGGGGGTATCGTCGGGTCGATGAATGCCAGGTCCGTTCGGCGGCTGCAGATGATGCCCGTACCGCGCGGCCCGAACATCCACTTGTGCGTGCCGGCGACAAAAAAGTCGCAGGCCATCTCGTCGAAATTCAGGTTCTCGACGCCGAATCCATGCACGCCGTCGACGCAAAACAGAATGCGGTCGTCGTCACCGCGGCCGGCGTTGAGTTCCGCGACCAGTGCACCGATTGCGGGTATGTCGAGCTTGACGCTGCTGCCGGAATGCACCCAAGTTAGTGCGAGGACGCGGGTCTTTTTGTTTACGTGCTGCTTGATCCGTTTGAGTACTTCATCCGTCGAGACGTCCCTCGGTTCTTCGTAAAAACGGATGGTGTTGACCTTGAAGCCTTCTCGCTGCGCGCGGTAGCGCAGCGACGTTTGCACCGAATAGTGCTCGTGTTCCGTCGTGAGCACCTCTTGTCCGGGTTTGATGCTGATCCCGTTGTACAACGTCGCCAGTCCCATCGTCGTGCTGTCGGTCAGCGCTATCTGCCCCGCGGTCACCCCAAAATAGTCGCCGGCTTTTTGGCGGGTTTCATCGCCGTAACCCCATCCTTCGACAAGGTAATTGGCCGGGTTGCGGTTGAACCCGTGTCGATGGCGTTGAATGTCCTGCTCAACGACGCGTGGATGTGAAGCGAAGAGGAACCCGGCGAAATTTCGCCAGCTGTAATCAAGGTCGAACTCGTCGCGCAAGCGTTCCCAGTTCTCGAACTCGAAGGACGCGCCCGAGACCGCCGGTTGGGTTGACGTTGCGCTCAGCGCGGTGTGAAAGGGCAGCCCCCCAGCCAGCAGCCCGGCGCCCTTGAGTAGTCTGCGGCGAGACGTGTCCATCAGCGTGTCCTCCGGGTAGCCGACGATCATAGCAGCGACGTCATGGCCGCGCATGATGCGTTGTTAACCCTAATTCGACATAAATGTGCGAGCGCAGACGTTCTAGAACATGCAAACTGCGTCGAGTTCGCTACGCGAACTCGCCAAGTGCGTAGATTGCCTGTTGTAGAACGAGCCGAAGGCGGTGTGCGCCGTAGCTTTATGTCGAATTAGGGTTAAGGGTTAGCGCCTGGTCGATACCAGATAGGCGACGTCCAAGCCATCTCCTGAATCGTCGAAGGGTAGGAACCATCGCTGCAAACGGCCGGCCGCTCGGACTCAGCGATGCGTTGACAGTCGTATACGCTCCACCGGGCACTGGGGTTTTCCACTACGCGTAGGTAGTAGTAGGCGGATTGGTCGCGATCGAACGACTCGTCCCGATAGACGCTACAAAGCGTATCGTGGCCAGTGCCGACGGCCGGTGCACCCGCGATGGTGATGACCGTATTGTGCATCTGGCCGTCGCCGTCGATCCAGCCTTTGACGAGTTGCAGCTGTTGCAAGGGGGTCGAGTTCTCGCCCGGGTCGCGCGCGGCGTAGGCGACGAATATAGGTGACGCGCCGGTAGGTGCGACGGTGAGATCTCCACCCATGGGGACGCCTGCCTGATAGCCCTGTTCAACCAGGGTCGGGTTTTCGCAAAGGTCGTCATCGTACTCCCAGCCGCCGAAAAACCGCGGCACGATACGCGGGCCGGACGTGCCGAACACTTCCTTGCGTTTCATGGCATCGAATATCGCGTCGCGAGAATTCTCGACCGCCCAGATACCCGCGAGCCCGCCTGGATTGCCGTCGATGCCGCTCGTCAGCAGTCCGGGTTGCAAGCGTTCTTGCGGCGTGGCCTCGCCCGACACCGCACCTCGCCAATCGCTTTCGAGAACCGCGCCGGGTGTGGCGGCGTGGGTATCGGTGGCGGCGATCATGCCGAGCTTGATGGGATTGACGCCAATAGCCCGCTCTTCGGTAAGGCCGACCAACAGGCCAGAGCGGATGAAGTCGGTCTCGTGAATGCAACCGGCACCCAGCATGCCGTTGCTGCCGATGCCGTCGCCACACGAGACGGTTGTCTCTGTGGCTTCCCCGGTAACGAGTTGGCTACCCTCGATGATGCGCGTAACGTAGGTTTCTGATCGACCCATGACCCGCACCGCTTCCACGTCGCAAAGCTCATCCGGTGCGGCCAGTACACTCGATAGACCGTTGACGCATTCCGACCCGCCCTTGTGTTGGAAGATCTCCATGATGGGTTCGCGGCGCAGACGTTGATTTGCGTATGCGCGCTTGTTATCGAGGGTGCGTTCCATGGCCATGTAGGGCGCCATCCGGCCATTGGCGAGATTGGAATTGTGGGGGATGGTAAGGTAGTCGCAACCGTCGTCCTCTCGACAGACTTCATCCAGAGCGGCCCAGAGTTTGCTGTCGATGGGCGCGTCGATATATGAAACCGGTAGTTCCGGTACGTTGCCGTTCCGAAAGATGACGTTGCGGTGGTAGTTGGACGTTCCTGGCGTACCCGTGTATTCGTAGGCGACGAAACTCGTGAACTCGCATCGTTCGCTGCGGTCGTATGCCTCTTCCGCGGCCCGCACGATCTTCTGCCAAGGCGGCTTGGCGTAGTCGCGGCAGAGCTGCCCGTCCTCGCCGCACAGCTCGGGAATGCGTGATGGTGTTTCGGTAGTTATCACGGCAGCCATCATCATCATGCCTTGCCGTTCGCTAACCCGCGTGCCTTGACAAAAAGCGCTATCGTAACGGGGCGAATCCGGATCTCGGCACAGCGCCCGTTCGCCTAGGAATTCGCCATGGTCCGTGACGGCGAGGAAGTCGAGCGGGCGATCGATTCGGAACGTGCCGGCAGGATTTCCGTCGGGCCCGATCGGCCAGAACGGTATGGCTTCGCCACGCGCAAAGTTGTGTGCATCCACCGGGGTCCCACCGGTCGTGTTGGCTGCCGCGTCAAACGAGAAGCTGGTGTGCACGTGCAGGTCGCCAAACAGCGGTTTCCTCAGTGGTGTGTAATCCAGGCAAGGCTCGCGCGGTTCGCTGTAGACGATCGGATGCTCCGCGAGAGCTACGGAAGCGGGCGCGATGTCGGACTGCGGAACGTCCGTTGGTTCGCCGCTGCAGCCATTTAGCGTTACCAGCGCGAAAGTAAACGCGGCGCAAACTGACACGGTTCTCATTGTGGTCCTCCCCAGGCTCGCTAGCCGCATGTTACGGCCAGCCTGCGCCCTAAGCTACTCCCGGTCTGTAGATCTGGGGGCTCGGGCCAGGTATTTGTCCAACCCGTTGGCGAAGGCTTGCGTATGGGTCTTGTCGAACGCCGACGGCCCGCCGGTCTGAATGCCGGTGGAACGCAACTCGTCCATCCTGTCGCGGCGGGCGAGATGCTCCTTGATATTGTTTGGGGTGTATAGGGTACCCCTGGGGTTCAGGGCCGCTGCGCCCGCCGCGATCACTTCCGCAGCCAGCGGTATGTCCTGAGTGACGACGAGGTCGTCCGCCTGCAAGTGTTGCAGAATGTGGTTATCGGCGATGTCGAACCCTCGCCCGACTTGCACGACACGGATGTGGGGCGATTTAGGCGCGCGGAGGAAGTGGTTGGCGACCAGCGTTGTTGCGATCTCGAGTCGATTGGCGGCGCGAAAGATGATCTCTTTGATTGGCCCCGGGCAGGCATCGGCGTCCACCCAGATGTGCATCGCGCTATATCCACTGGTCGTTGGGGGCGGTGCGGTCGCTCGACGTGTCTCCGGTATTTGTGACCCCTTTGGGTTCGATCAGCATCACTTCGCATTCTTGGTCTGCGCTCGGCTTGTGGCGCATGCCCTTCGGTACGACGAATAGCTCGCCCGCTTTGAGCGAAACCTTGTCGGAGGGCATTTCTATCGACATCTCACCCTTTAAGCAGACGAACAACTCGTCCGTATCGTCGTGTTGGTGCCACACGAACTCACCAACGATTTTGACGAGTTTCACCTGATAATCGTTTATCTCGGCGATGACCTTTGGCGTCCAATGTTCAGAGAAACGCTGCAGCTTGTCGTCGAGGTTTATCGGGTTGGCCACCGATACGCTCGCAATTGCTTACTCATCACCCGCTTGTCCAAAATCGTTGACAAAGTGTTCCGCAAAGTTTCGGAGAGGTATTGTAACGAGGCTCGATCGAGCATTCTGCCACTAAAATGGCGCTTCCTATCCCGTCTCACCAGGGTATTATCTGCCGCAACGAAGGGGAGATTTGAACATGCGTGCACTGATTTGGCTCGTCGCGGCGGTCGCGGTCGCCGCACTGATTTATTTTCTGTCGACCCGGGAGACGCAGGAGACGCCGCAGACGCAAGAATCGGAGCCCGCCGTTGAAATTCTGGCCCCCAGCATCGGACTCATCGACGATGCTCGTATCAATAATGCGGCGAGCGAACCCGGCAATTGGCTCGCTTATGGCCGCACCTACGAAGAGCAACGCTTCTCGCCCCTGACCCAGATCAATCGTGACAACGTCGCCGATCTGAGCCTTGCGTGGTATCGGGACATGGGTACCAATCGCGCCCAAGAGGCCACGCCAATCGTGGTTGACGGCATCATGTTCTTTACCAGTTCCTGGAGCCGGGTGTTTGCGATCACTGCCGCGACCGGTGAAGAAGTGTGGTCTTACGACCCGAAGGTACCGGGTGAGTATGGGCGGCGTGCTTGTTGTGACGTGGTGAATCGTGGCGTGGCGGTCTACAACGGCCGTGTCTACTTCGGCAGTCTCGATGGCCGGCTCATCGCGTTGGACGCCGCGACCGGCGAGGAAGTCTGGCAGGTCAATACGATCATTGACCCCGACCGCTTCTACACCATCACCGGCGCACCGCGTGCCGCCAAGGGCAAGATTTTCATTGGCAACGGCGGGGCCGAGTTCGGCGTGCGTGGTTATGTGACCGCATACGATGCCGAAACCGGTGACCAGGTGTGGCGGTTCTACACCGTGCCGGGCGATCCGTCCCTGCCGTTCGAACACCCCGAGATGGAGATGGCCGCTGACACTTGGAAGGGTGGCGAGTGGTGGGAGATCGGGGGTGGCGGTACCGTGTGGAACTCGATTGTCTACGATCCCGATTTTGATCAGGTATATCTCGGCGTCGGCAACGGTTCTCCCTGGACGCGCGTGATTCGGTCGCCGGGTGGCGGCGACAACCTGTTTTTGTCCTCGATTGTCGCGCTCGATGTCGATACCGGCTCGATGAATTGGTACTACCAGACCACACCTGGCGACAACTGGGACTACACGGCGGTTCAAGACATGGCGTTGGCAGACATGGAAGTGGACGGTGTCATGCGCAAGGTGCTGTTGCAGGCACCGAAGAATGGATTCTTCTACGTCATCGATCGCGAGAACGGCGAGTTGCTGCGAGCCAATCCGTTTGCCACGGTCACCTGGGCGAGCCATATCGACATGGAGACGGGCAGGCCAGTGGAAAACCCGGATCTCGACTTCAGCGAAGATGAAAAGTGGGTGCTTCCCGGGCCCCTTGGTGCACACAACTGGCAGGCGATGTCCGTCGACGTCGATGCCGGGGTCGTGTACCTGCCCGCGCAAGACAATCCGTTCATCTACGGCATGTCGGACGAGTGGAAACAAACGGGCGTTTACAAGCGCAATCCCGGAGCCTTCAACTTGGGCGTAGAGCTTGGTGGGCTGGCTCAGCTGGTGGTCAACAACATCGACTCGCAACCGACACCCAAGGGCTATCTCAAAGCCTTTGATCCGCTGACGGGTGACGACAAGTGGGTGGTGGAGATTCCCCACTACTGGAACGGCGGCGTGCTCGGTACTGCTGGCGGTCTCGTGTTCCACGGCGATGCCCTGGGGCACCTGACGGCCTACGACAAGGACAACGGCGAGGCGCTCTGGCAGTTCAACACCTACACATCGATGTTGGCGCCGCCCATTACGTTCGAGATCGATGGCGTGCAGTACGTCTCGATTCTCACCGGCAGTGGCGGAGGCGATCTGTTTGCCGGGGAACCGATGCCGCCGGTCGCGATACCTGCGTCACTCACCTACGGCAATTTCGGCAAGATGTTGGTGTTCAAGCTTGGCGGCGAAGCCGAGCTGCCGATTCCCAACGCGGTCAGCCGCACCATACCGGAGCAGACGCTCAGCAGCGTTGGCGATGAGGAAATTGCGAGGGGCGAGCGCCTATATGGCGCCTACTGCAGTGTTTGCCATGGCCTGGTCGCACGCTCAGGAGGTGTCATCGCGGATCTCAGACACATGAGCGAGGGTTCGCACGTTGCGTTCAATCAAATCGTGTTGGAAGGCTTGTTATCGGCGCAGGGCATGGCGGCGTTCAGCGATAGTCTTGCCGAAGAGGATGCCGATAGCATTCACGAATACGTACGCCGGCGCGCGCACGAAGACCGCGAGCTGGCGATGGGCAAAAAGGAAGCTGCTCGACTGACTTGGCTGCAGTAGCAGCCCAACGAATCATAGAAGGGGGGTTTGTGAAAGCGTTCAGCATCTTGATTGCCGTCGTGTTGCTGGCGGCGCTTGCGTGGTTCGTTACCCGGCAGGCGGAAGCACCTCCGCCAACCGCAGACGTGGAAGAGCCCGCAGTGGTACCGGCCCCGTCGATCGGCATGGTCGACGATGCGCGCATCGAGAATGCGCTCGTTGACGAACCCGGCAGTTGGATGGCGCACGGCATCGACTTCACCGAACGGCGTTTTTCACCGCTGACCCAGATCAATCGCGACAACGTCAGCGACCTTGGTCTGGTGTGGCGCAAAGACCTTGGCACATTTCACGCCCAGGAAGCGACACCGCTCGTGGTCGACGGCCTCATGATCTTTCCGAGCGCTTGGAACATCGTCTACGCGCTCGATGCGGTAACGGGAGAAACCCGTTGGGTCTACGATCCGAAAGTCGATCGCGGTCGAATCGGTACCATCTGGGCGCCCTTTAGCCGCGGCATCGCCATATATAAGGGTCGGGTTTATGTCGCCACCATCGACGGCTATCTCGCCGCAGTCGATGCGGCGACCGGGCAGGAGGTCTGGAAGATCGACACGATCGTTGATCGTGCCATTCCGTACTTCATCAGCGGCGCCCCCAGGGTTGGCGGCGGCCACGTCTACATCGGCAACGGTGGTTCGGAGTGGGGCACGCGCGGCTATACGACTGCCTACGATGCCGAGACCGGAGAGCAAGTCTGGCGGTTCTGGTCGGTGCCGGGAGATCCGTCACTGCCGTTCGAGCATCCTGAAATGGAGATGGCCGCCAAGACTTGGAAGGGCGGTGAGTGGTGGAAGTACGGCGGGGGTGGCAACGTTTGGAACTCCATCGTCTACGACGCCGAGCTAAATCAAGTGTATTTGGGTATGGGCAACGCAGCGCCTTGGGCGCGCGTGATTCGCTCACCCGGCGGCGGCGACAACCTGTTCGCGGCGGCGATCGTTGCGGTCGATGCGGACACGGGTCGGATGAACTGGTATTACCAGACGACCCCTGGTGACAACTGGGACTTTACCGCGGTGCAGGACATGGCGTTGGTCGACCTCGAAGTCGATGGTGCGATGCGCAAGGTCATCCTGCAGGCGCCCAAGAACGGCTTCTTCTATGTCATCGATCGCACCAACGGTGAGCTGCTGCGGGCACATCCCTTTGCAACGGTCACCTGGGCATCCCACGTCGACATGGAAACGGGTCGCCCGGTTGAGCTTGAACAAGGCAACTACAACGACGAGGCCAAGTGGGTGTTGCCAGGTCCGCTCGGCGCCCACAACTGGCAGGCGATGAGCGTCGATCCCGGCACCGGCGTGGTGTACATGTCGACACACGATTACGCTTGGTGGTACAAGATCGATCCTAGCTTCCAAGAGACCGGCATCTACAAGTGGCAGGTCGGTCAGATGAATCTCGGCCTCGATCCGGAAACCGCCGACCTGTTGGAAGGGGTAACTTCGCCCGCCGCAGAGGGCTATCTCACTGCTTTTGACCCGCTCACGGGGGACGTGAAATGGCAAAACGAGCTAGATCACCATTGGAATGGTGGCGTGGTCGCCACCGCCGGCGGCTTGGTGTTTCAGGGTGAAGGCATGGGCCACATTTACGCGTACGATAAAGACAACGGCGAGCGCCTATGGGGGTTCAACACCTATACGTCGATCATCGCACCCCCCATCACCTATCAGATCGATGATACCCAGTTTGTCGCCATCATCACCGGTTCTGGTGGGGCGGAAAGCTTCATCGGTAAGGCCGCGGATACCGCAACCGATACCTACGGTAATCATCCGCAAATGCTGGTGTTCGCGCTAGGTGGTACCGAGCAGCTCGAGGAGCCTGACAAGGTCGCACAAATACCGCCTGAGCAGCCGTTGCTGTCAACGGAGCGCCACGAGCTGCGCCGTGGCAGCGTGCTCTATCACGATTTCTGTGCCGCTTGCCACGGTGGCCAGGCTAAGAGCTTCGGCGTAGTGCCGGACCTACGGTTCATGGAAGCCTCGGTCCGGGAAATCTTCGATCAGATCGTGTTGGGCGGAGCGTTGGAACCGGTCGGTATGGGTAGTTTTGCCGAGTGGCTGAGCGAAGCAGATGCCAAGCGCGTGCTCGGTTACATCTTGTACCGCGCGAACGCCGATCGGGACAAGGCCCTCATGGAGGGAGAGACGGAGGAACAGGCAGGACCTTAGACTTCTAAACCTCGGGTACCGCCTTGGGGGGCAAAGCCGGTGGCGGTACCCGGCTGAACTCGAATCGCGGCCGAAAACCGTCGCTGCCGGACAGTGCGGGCGCGCCTGCATAGTCGAGTCCTTCCTGGGGTGGCGGCTCTTCTTCCGCCAATACCTGCCGACTCATGCGCCCGTTCAACGGCTCGCCTTTTTCTAACGTCTGAAGCGCTTCTTGAGCAGCTTCGGCCGTGTCTTCGTCCCAAGGCACGCGGTGCGCGCGCGGTTCGCTTGCCGGTAGCCCGGCCTGATCGAGTTCGCGCACCCAAAAGAAGATACTACCGTCCTCGCCCGTCCGTTTGTCCGGCTCGTCGATGGTTATCCAATGCACGCGAAATTCTTCGGGCATGGCACCCGGGGTAGCCCACCCGAGCAGCGCTTGATGACCCTGCCACGCACCGATGTAGAGACCGCTGACGAGTAGGATGGCGCCGGTTTTGACCGCGCCGCTCCAACGCGTAGCAAGATTGAGGTTCAACAGCAATGCAGCGACGGCGGCATAGGCAATGGAGAGAACCACGATGACGGTAGTCATAGCTTGGAATTCACCGCTTTTGTCAACAAGCGTTTGGTGGGCGTGTTGGTGTTCGTGACATTGCCGTCCGCGCCGATCGTAAAGCGAACGGCCGTTTGCTCATCGCCCACTCCGGTGAGTTCGTAGGTGCCGTAGAATACGAGTGTCACCGACGGGTTCAACTTCTCCACCTTCACCGAAACCGGTAGGGGCTCCGTGTAGTTGGCTTGGTAGTGCAACAGATTGACGACGTATTCGCCGGACTTCAGGGCGCGCACGGTGACCGTTTCTTGGTTGATGGGATTGGAAACCTCGATACCGTTCAAAACGACGCGGTCTTGAAAGAGCCCGCGGTCGTCACGATCGAGGTGCATCAGTCCGGTATCCCGGTTGTGGTACCAGACCATATTGCCCTGCGGATCTTCGACCAGCGTGTCGACGTCGTCCGGGTGTCGGTCTGCCCAACGCACGGTAATCAAGATTTCGGCCTTCGATTCGATATTGCCGCCTTCGGTCGGGTCGGCCATCAACGAAAAGGCCACCACGAACATGAAAGCGAAACCCAGCAAAGCGTTGAACAACAAGTCGGTAAACGCGTCTTGCGATTCGTTTTGTTTGTACAGGCTATGACGCATCGCGGGTGATATGTAGTTCAGTGAGCACCGAAAGGCGGGTTGCTAGATCAGCCGCTGACGCATCGAGAATGTGGTACTGCAGCTTCAAGAGCGTGCTCGTAATCAGCCCGGCAAGCGTTGTATAGAGCGCCACCGCCATCCCACCGCTCATCGCTGACAGTAGTTGTTGGACGATGCTCGGGTCGAACTCTTCGATCTCACCGACCGGCAGCAACATCAAGATAAAACCAACGACCGTGCCCAGTAGTCCAAGCTTCAACAGGGCGTCGCTGGTGAAGTGGCCCAACGCGTGGCGGTTGGTGAGCTCATCACCAAAAGCCGTAAGCAATGCCGCCGGGTCGCTACCCTCGCCCTTGGTACGCCAATTGGCAATGAATCGTCCGAGCAGGCTGGTGTCGTTGGTGCTCGGCGCGCGTTCGTTGCACTTGAGTTCGGTCTCGAGTGTGGTGAATCGGGTACGCTCTCGGCCAAGCGTGTAGGTCAGCCATAGCCAGTGGCCGCTCGCGAGCAGGTAGATGCCGAAGATCACGTAGGAGATGTAGCTTCGGTCGGAGCTCAATGCCAGCATCAACAGGCCCCGGTCAGCTGCCAGGTAAACCCCGAAAGCGATTAGGCCTACAATGATGAGCGCACGAAATACGAGGTTGGAATCGGTCGGTGGTTGCATGAATTCTTTGGGTTCGGCTTTTACCCTACACCACGATGGCCTTGCCGATCACCTGTCGGTCGATGATCAGTTGCAAGGCGTCCGCCGTTTGTTCGAGCGGTAGTCGGTGTGAGATGTACGGGTGGATGCGTCCCGATGCCAGCCAATCCACCAGCACCTGCCCGTTACGTTTGGCCCACTCCGGATGATGACGTTGCAGCCCACCGACCGTGTAGCCGATGAGGGAGGCATCCTTGACCAGTAGGTGGTTGGTTTTGGCGAGCGCGGCCCGTCCGCCCGTAAATCCGACGATGAGGATGCGGCCGAACGGAGCGATGCAGCGCATGGATTCATCGAACACGTCGCCGCCGACCGGGTCGTAAATCACGTCCGCGCCTCGGCCGCCGGTCAGTTCCTTGACCTCGTCACGGAAACCATCGCTGTAGTTGATGCCGTGGTCCGCACCAAGTTGCTTCACCACTGCGAGCTTCTCCGCCGTGCTCGCGGTGCCAATCACGCGAGCGCCCATGAGCTTGCCGATGTCTACGGCGGCTAGTCCGACGCCCCCTGCTGCCCCGTGCACCAACAAGGTTTCGCCCGCTTGGAGGTTGGCTCTTTGCATTCCATAAAGTGCCGTGGCGTAGTTGCCGCGGAACGAAGCTGCGGCCTCGAGATCGGTACCGGGTGGTAGAAAAGTCGCGCGTGATGCGTGAATTACCACCTCTTCCACGCAACCACCAGGTGCGAGTACCGCGTCCCCCACCGCCAGCTCAGTCACGTTGGCGCCGACTTCGGTGATCGTGCCCGCCCCTTCGCCGCCCACAATGAAAGGTAGTTCCGGTTTTACTTGGTACTCACCCTTGACCATGAGCACATCGGTAAACGCAACCCCGCGGGCTTGCAAGGCCACCTTGATCTCGCCCTCTTTTGGGGACGCCGGTGAGTCTATCTCACGAGTGACCAGATCATGGTGCGAGCCCAGTTTTTCGCAGAATACGGCTTTCATGTGTGTCCCATCCAACCCAGTCCTCAAAGATAGACGCAAAGCGCCGAGCGCGCTATACAATGTCAGCAGGGCAAGATGTGCGGAAGGTGGGTGTGAATAAGATAGTTGCGATCCTGGCGATATGGGTGCTGGCGGGTTGCGAACCAGAGAACAGGACGCCCGGCCTCTGGCTCAGCGGCAACCTGCAACCGCTTCCGGATGATTGGAGCTTTAGCCAAGCGCATCGGGAGATCGCCATGGAGGTGGCCACCCCATACTTCATTCCGCACTCGATAACGATCTGGTGTGCGGATTTTGAAGGAGACCTTTATGTGGGTGCTGCTGCTCCGGAGACCAAGAATTGGCCTGGCTGGGTCATGGACAATCCGGATGTCGTGCTCAAGGTTGGCGATGAGATTTATGAGGCACGCCTGACGCGGCTGAGCGAACCAGAACACATTGACCGCGTACGCAGCGTATATGCGGCCAAATATGATTTGGCTCCACAGGGCGACTACATAGGGTGGATTTGGAGCGTGGGTCCGCGGGGTGAGTCTCAATGACCAATATTGCCGTCCTGGGGCTCGGTAACTTTGGTACGGCGTTAGCGCTCAATTGGGTCAGCCACGGCAAGTCGGTCAACGGCTGGACCGTGGAAGACGAGGTGTTCGAGAGCATTCAATCGAGCGGTATCAATACCAAGTACCTGCCGGATTTCGACCTGCCCGGTTTGATCGTGACGATGGAACTCGAAGCGGCGCTGGATGGCGCAGAGATCATCGCACTGGCGCTGCCGTCGCACGTCGTGCTGTCGGTGGTGGACGACATCGTAGGATTACTGGGTCCGGACCAAATATTGTTGGATCTGGCAAAGGGGCTGGCGCCGGGGGAACAACTTGTCTCCAAGGCCATTCACGAAAAACTGGATGCGCGCAAACTGACGAACTCGGTGGCCGTGATGACGGGCCCGACCATCGCTCCAGAACTGGCTGCCGGCGTGCTGACAACGGCGTTGGTTGCGTGCGAACACGAAACGGTCGCTCGTGCGTTGGCGACGCAACTCTCGACACCCACCTTCCAGGTTCGTCACGCGAATGACCCTTTAGGTGTCGAGCTTTGGGGAGCATTCAAAAACATCATTGCGCTGGCGTGCGGTGTTTCCGATGGGCTCAAACAGGTGAGTGGGTTGGGCGGCGACAATTTGAAGGCGGCGATCTTCACCGTTGGATTTACGGAAGGTTGCCGATTGCTCGCTCGTCTTGGGGCCGATCCAGATACCGCGTTGAGCCCTGCGGGCGTCGGCGATCTCTTCGTTACTGCGACGTCTCCACACGGTCGCAATCGCCGCACGGGCGAGTTGTTGGGTTCCGGTCAAGATTTGCAAGAAGCACTGGGCAGCACCGTCATGGTATCCGAAGGCGTTCGTGCGACACGCATGTTTGCCGAACGTGCCCGCGTAGAGCACCTTGACGCGCCGTTTGTCGCGACGGTGCTGCGGCTGCTCGACGGGGAACTGAGCGCTGAAGACTGCGTCAGGCAATTGCTGGCATAGTCGTTCGACGTTGGTCGCCAACGGTTAGCAATGGGCCTTGGGGTCGACGGTTGCGTTGCTTGGATCGAACAATGCTCGAAGCGAAATCTGCGCGGGAATGCGGCGCTCGGCAACCTCTATCGCGTACTGGCTTGCCAGGAGCGAGCGACCCGTCAACGGCTCATCCGCAGTGACGTAACCGAAACCGAGTGCGGCGCCGACCGTGTGGCCGTAAGCACCCGAACGCAGATAACCGACGGGCTGCCCATCGCGCCAGATCGGTTCGTCGCGGAACAGCAGCGCATCCGGGTCGTCGAGCTTGAAGAGTGCCAGACGCTTGACCACACCCTGTCGTTTTTGTCGCTCTAACGCGTCGCGTCCGATGAAGCCGTCCGGTTTGTTCCAATCCGCAGTAAAGCTCAGGCCGGCTTCCACGGGCGTGTCTTCGTCGGTGATGTCGTGGCCCCAATGGCGGTAAGCCTTCTCTATCCGCAGGCTGTCCAGGGCGTGGTACCCGGCGTGTTGGATCGGCGCAACGACGAGCGCCCGGTAAACGTCGCGCGCGTGCCGGTTGGCAACGTATAGCTCCCAGCCGAGGGCGCCAACGTAGGTCAACCGCGTCGCGCGTACCTCCGCGCCGGCCACCTCGATGATGGACGAAGTCGCAAAAGGGAAATGACTCTGCGAAAGATCCGCTTGGGTCAACCGTTGCAACCGTTCGCGCGCTTGGGGCCCCATGATGCTGAATACGGCGACCGACTCCGTGAAGTCGAGTATCTCGACATCGAATCCGGGTCTATGCCGAGCCATCCAGGCGAGGTCACGCGTCTGACAGGGCGCGGCGGATATTACCCAATACCGATCTTTAGCTATACGCGTGATGGTGATGTCTGCTTCGATGCCCGCGCGTTCGTTGAGCCACTGGCAGTAAATCACCCGCCCGTCCGGCATATCGATATTGGCGGTGCTCAAGCGATTGAGGAAGCGGCACGCATCCGGGCCCACAACCTCGTATTTCGCAAAGCTCGTCTGATCGAAGAGGGCTGCCGTTTCCCGTACCGCCCGGTGCTCTCCGGCTGATGCTTCAAACCAGTTCTGGCGCTCGAAGCTATATTGATAGCGGGGTTCAGACCCAGGCAGGTCGTACCAGTTGGCTCGCTCCCAACCGGCGAGCTCGCCAAAACAGGCGCCGTTTGCGGCGAGCAAGTCGTGAATCGGCGAGCGGCGTTGTCCTCGCGCGCTTGCGTATTGCCGGTACGGCCAGTGCATGTCGTAGAGCAGCCCGAGACTCTCGGCCGTGCGCGGTACGAGAAAGCCGGGATCGTTGTGAAAGGGCAGGAAGCGCTTTACGTCGACTTCCCAGAGATCCATCGGTGCATGTCCCTGGACGATCCATTGGGCCATGACCCTACCGACGCCTCCCGCGGATTGAATGCCGATGGAATTGAATCCGGCCGCGACGAATAGACCGCCTATTTCCGGCGTTTCACCCAGAATGTAGCGACCGTCGGGGGTGAAGCTTTCCGGCCCGTTGAACCACGTGCGAATACCCGTATCGTTCAACGCGGGTATGCGTTTGACCGCGTGCTCGAGGTAGGGCGTGAAATGGTCGAGATCGAACGGCAACTCGTCGAAGGCGAAATCTACCGGCAGAGATTTTGGGTCGAGCGGTTTGGCGACTTTTTCGAAACAACCCACCAGCAGGCGTCCGGCATCCGGCTTGAGATAGATGCCGTGATCGGGATCGCGCACGATGGGCGAGCCATCCGGGATGTCGATGGGTTCCGACACCACGTAGAAGTGTTCCGACGGGTACAGCGGCACGCGGGCGCCGGCACGCAGCGCGAGATCTCGGCTCCAAAGCCCGGCGGCGAGCAAGACCTGGTTGCAGCGTATCTCTCCCTGGTCGGTAGCCACGCGTGTAATGCGGCCGTGTTCGGTGTGGATGTCCAACACTTCGACGTTTTCCAACACCCTCGCACCGCTTGCCTTTGCCAACCTGGCCAGTGCTTGAGTCGTGTCGACGGGATTGGTCTGTCCGTCTCGAGGCATGTATATGCCGCCTTCGATGTCGCCGAGATAGAGGTGCGGCCAGCGATCGGCGAGGTCGTTTGTCGTGAGCCACCGACAATCCACCGAGTTGTTGCGTGCCATGGCGGCTTGTCGTTTGAGCTCTATCGCGCGCCCCTGGGTGGCGGCCAGAGTCACCGCGCCCACGCGGCGGTAGCCGATGGGATTGCCGGTGGTTTCTAGCTTCTCGTAGAGTTCGGTGGTATAGCGGGCGAGCCTCGTCAGGTTGGCCGAGGCTCGAACCTCGCCAACCAATCCGGCGGCGTGCCAGGTCGTACCGCAGGTCAGCGACTTACGCTCCAGCAGGCAGACGTCGATATCACGGGTTTCGGTCAGATGGTAAGCGACGCTGGTGCCGATGATACCGCCGCCGATGATGACCACCTCTGCAGTCTCGGGTATCACGACTTATGACCGGTGCACTTGAAAAAGTGGTCGAGATTCCCTATATACCAAGTATTGACTGAACAATTGAGGTACGGACATGGCTGACCCGAATGTAATTGCCGCGCGCGGCGCACCGGCCGTCGAGGTCAACAAAGTACTACGCAACACCTACCTGTTGCTAGGCATGACGTTGGCCTTCAGCGCGCTGATGGCGTACACGGCGATGGCCGTCAACGCTCCCTATTTGGGGCTCTGGACGCTCCTCGGCTGGGTAGGGTTGCTCTACGCGATACACAAAACGGCTGATAGCGTCTGGGGGCTTGTCTCGGTGTTTGCCTTCACCGGATTCCTCGGCTTCACCATCGGTCCAGTGATTGGATTTTACCTGCAGATGCCCAATGGCGGGGACATCGTGAGCATGGCACTCGGCAGCACTGCTGCTGCGTTTGTCGGTCTCTCGGCCTTTGCGCTGATTACGCGCAAAGATTTCAGCTTCCTGACCGGTTTCCTGACGGTGGGGATCATCGCCCTGTTTTGCGTGGTGATGCTCAGTTGGTTCTTGGATCTGAGCGCGTTCTACGGCGCCATCGGCGGTGCGGTCGTGCTGTTGATGAGCGGACTGATCCTGTGGCAGACGAGTGCGATCATCCACGGTGGTCAAACCAATTACATTCTGGCGACCACGACGCTGTACATGTCGATCTACAACATGTTCAGCTGGTTGCTGCTGCTGATTGGCATGGGCGACGACTGATCCCGGGCCGACTTCGTCGGCCCTTCGCGGCTAAAGCCGCGATTCCTTTGTATTTTGGACCCTAACCCGTCAGCGCGGTATAAACCTTCGACAGCGCCGACGGTAGATCTTCCACTTCTTCGATCACCATGTAGCGTGAGTCGGGGCACATGCGTTTCAGGTAATCGTGTCCCGATGAATCGACGGTAACGCAGAACGTTTCGATACCCTTCTGATGCGCTTCGCGCAGGGCTTTGGCGGTGTCCTGCAGGCCGTATTCATGGTCGCCGCGTTCCGGGCCATAGTCGCTGTCTTGAGGGAACCCGTCGCTGATCACCAGCAGCACTTTCAATGCGTTGCCCGAGTCGGTGAGTTTGCGCACGGTGTGGCGGATGGCGGGTCCCATGCGGGTACTGCGTTTGGGCTGCATGGCCGCGATCGCTTTGAGCGTTTGTGTGTTCAGGGCTTGGCGAATGTCTTTGGCAACGAAGTACTCGACGCACTCCCGGCCATAGCCGGAAAAGCCGTAGATGCCGTAGCTGTCGCCGAGCTGCTCTAAAGCGGCTGCCATGACCAGCACAGATTCCCGCTGCACGTCGATAATGCGACGCTTCGGTGCTTCTGGCTCGGGTGCTGCTGCCCATCGATATGGATCGTCGTCGTAGGGGTCGCGCAGGTTGGGTACCGGGCCAGAGGGGTTGGCGGTAGCCGAGGTCTGCGGTGATTCGATAGGGTCGTCCGTTGACGCGGATAGGTCGACCAACAAAGCGGCACAAACATCACGGTGGATGCGTTGCCGGCGGCTGTAGAGTCTATCGTCCGGTGGCCGACCGGCTTTGACGTCTTGCCGGGCGCGAATGACGGCGTCGATATCGATTTCGTCGCCGTCCGTTTGGCCCCGCACCCGTTGATAGCCAAGTGGTTTGATCTGCTCTAGTTGTTGTTGTACGGGATAGCGCCACTTCTGCACCACAGACTTCAAGGCGTCCAGGTCTTCATCGCCACCGGGTTCGATCGCGGCCTCGAACAACCGGCACCACCTCTTTCGGTACCGATGCGCCAGGTAGTCCCATTCATCGTATCGGTAGCTGCGTGCGGCCGGGTTAGTGTCGCCGAGCGCATCGCGAATTGCGGAGCGCTCCATGTCCAGACGCCGAGCCAACTGATCACGCTGATCGACCAGTGATTTGATGTCGATCGACTCCTCGCGAACGCTGCCGCCCGCGTTTTCACTGCGTAGCGCATCGACTTGCTCGCTTTGCAGCATTTCCACTGCGAGCAGCCTACTGTCGAGGTCGTTCAATTCTTCCTGCCAATCTTCCAGCCGCGCCTCGCGGGTCGCCCACTCGACCGATGTCTCCTCGAATTTCACCAGCTCGTCGGCGTCTTCCCCCCAGGCGACGAGCGAGTAGGCCTCATAGGTAGCGCGCGCCGAGTCGTACACGTCTCGATCAGTTCGCGTCAGTGCTTCGGCCAGCGTGTAAACAGCTTCTTCTTGCGGTGTCGAAGCAGGCAATCCGACCTGGTATTTCTGCAGTACGTAACGTGCCCGGCCATCGGCCGAAAACCCTTGTTCGCGTTGATGTGAGTGGTAGCCGTCGAGATGGCGGCGAATGCCGGGATAGGCGCGCAGCATGCTGGCGTTGACGCGGATGGACTCGAAACCGGCAAATAGGTCCGCGGCAACCTTGGGCAAGCTAAAGTGGTGATAGAAAAGCGTTCGATCGCTTGGACGTCCGGCCAACTCCGGTATCGGTTGTTCGGTAAGTTCCGGAATGCGTTGGCGGGCGATATCTAGTCGAAAACGAAAGCTGCCGAATTCCCGTTTAGCGACTTGTTGCAATGCGAGCACTCGGTAGACGCTGGGCAGCTCGATGTCGATAGCGGTTGGCAGAAACAACGTGTCCTGTGTTTGCGCATTTCCCTCGATCGCGATATTCAGGCGAGAAGAGTCAAACTCCTCGATCGGTTTGATGTGCAGGAACTCTCCCGCGATGCCTTCGACGAAGAGAGTTAGCTCTTGTTCGACATCTGCAAGCGCGATCACGGCAACACGGTGTCGACGATATCGGCTATGGCTTTTTGTACGATTCGATCGTCGGACACCGCGGTGACGATGGCTATCTCAGCGGCACGCCTTGGCTCGATGCCTTTGTTGACGAGTTCTGCCGCGTAAATCAACAAACGGGTGCTCACACCCTCTTCGAAACCGTGCTCGCTCAAGTTGCGCACTTTCTCACCGATGACCGCCAATCGTTCCGCGTGTTGGAGATCGATGCCCGATTCGACGGAGATGATCTCGGCTTCACGGTCGCGATCCGGGTAGTCGAACTCGAGACTTACGAAGCGTTGCCGAGTGCTGTGCTTAAGATCCTTGAGCACGCTTTGGTAACCCGGGTTGTAAGAGATGATCAACAGAAAGTCCGGGTGTGCGGAAATCAGCTCGCCGGTCTTGTCGATGGGTAAGATGCGGCGATGGTCGGTCAAGGAGTGAATGAGCACCGTTGTGTCTTTGCGCGCTTCGACGATTTCGTCGAGATAGCAGAGCGCGCCGGTACGCACCGCTCTGGTGAGCGGTCCGTCGCTCCACACCGTCGAGTCACCCTGCAGTAGGTAGCGGCCTACCATGTCCGTTGCGGTAAGGTCTTCATGGCAGCAAATCGTGACGAGCGGTACGTCGATGGATCTGGGTCTTTCGCGATAGAGGCGCCAAGTCATGTGCTCGATAAAGCGCGTCTTGCCGCACCCGGTAGGGCCCTTCAACAATACCGGCAAAGAAGCTCGATAGGCGGCGTCGAAGACCTCCAGCTCGTCCGCAAGCGGCAAGTAGTAGGGCTCGGCGTCGAGGGTAGCGAAGTTGACGGCTTCGCCCGGCTTGCTCATCAGATAACCGTAATCAACCAGGTGGAAGAACCACTCTACTGAAACTGGTTAGACAAAACGAGTATATTGACCGCATGGAAGGGGCGGACACCGATCGGCTGCTGGATGCCACCATGGCCTTGGTGCCGCCGCTGCTCACCGCGCTGGACGCGCTCGGGCACGCCGGGCGTCACTTGCACCCTCCTACCATTGCACAAGTTGCCGAAGCGGTGGCTTCCCACCGGCAGTCGTTGGCCGACGGGTTGGCGATCTTCAAGGCGACGGACTGGCCCGACCATCTACAGAGGTTGGTCGGCCATTGCGAACAAGCGTCTGGGTTCGCGTTACAGGCGTTTGATGGACTGCAGAACGCGGCTTCCCTCAGCAACCCAATCATGGCTGCCTATCGGGCGATGGGACATACGACGCGCGCTGTTGAGGCGCTGTATCCGGTCTCTGCCATGTTGCCGCCCGTGAGCCGTTACTTCACGCATGAAGCGTATCGAGACGATGAGGCGTTGGCAGCGAAGTTCGCGAACGTGAATCCTGCGCGTGAGGAAGTGGGCGTGATGCATGCGAACAATGGTCCGGATGACCGGGGAGGGTTTTCCCTGTACGTGCCCGAATACTATGACGGCGAAGCCATGCCTTTGGTCGTCGCGCTGCACGGGGGTAGCGGTCACGGCCGGTCGTTCTTGTGGACATGGTTGCGTGATGCCCGTACGCGCGGTGCGATTGTCGTTAGCCCGTCTTCTCAGGAGGGCACTTGGTCGCTTATGGGCCCCGACGTCGATAGTGCCAACCTCGATGCGATCATCGAGCACGTCAAACAGCATTGGAACGTCGACGCCGAGCGCGTGCTTTTGACCGGTATGTCCGACGGGGCCACGTTCAGCTATGTCTGCGGATTGCGAGACGCTACGGCGTATACCCATCTCGCTCCGTGTTCGGCGTCGTTTCACCCGATGTTGCTGGAAATCGTGAGCGGGGATCGTCTGCGCGATCTACCGATTTATCTCATGCATGGGGCGCTCGACTGGATGTTCCCGATCGACATGGCGCGTACGGCAAGAGACGCTTTCACCGCCGCGGGTGCTGCGGTGGAGTTTCGCGAGATCGATGACCTGTCGCACGCCTATCCGCGGGAAGAGAACGACCGAATTCTGGATTGGTTGTTCAATTAGGTAGGAGCGGCTTCAGCCGCGATTTCCTTTGTCCATCTAAGGAAGGAATCGCGGCTAAAGCCGCTCCTACCCCACTAAATCGCGGCTGAAGCCGCCCTACCAAGGGGCCTTTCGGCGTCTCCGTCATCCACCCGGCGAGATGGAGAAGTTCAACTTTGCCGCACGTTTGAAGGCATCGCGTTCGGTGTTGCGATCGGCGTAGGCTTGAAGTGTGTCCGATATTTCCACGCCGTAGGCGCTAGCCCACGTCAGGCAACTCGTCAGTAATATATCGGCGCCGGTGAACGCGTCCCCCACGAGGTACTCTCTGCCGTCGAGACCCTGGTCGGCGAACCGCAACTGTTTGGTAAAACCTTCGATAGCCGCGTCGACCGCGGCGGGCGCGTCACCGTATAGGCTGGCGAGGTCGCGGTGCTTACGGATTACATATAGCGTGTGCGCATCAAGTTCCATCTGTACGTACGACGACCACTCGTTGTATTTCGCGCGTTGCGGGGTGTACGGCTTGGGCACGAGGCCGGTATCCGGACCGTAGGTGTCACCGAGGTAGGTGACGATGGCGGCACTTTCGGTCAACACGAGATGATCGTCGACCAAAACCGGTATCTTCTCCTTGACGTTGAGCTTAACGAACGCCTCGCTCTGTGTTTCGCCGGTACGCGATCCGATCAGTTTGGGCTCGTACTCGACGCCAAGCTCGCACAGCATCCAATGTGGTCTTAGTGTGCGCGCGGTAGCGCCGCCCCAGATCGTGATCATTGCGGCATGTCGATTTCGGTCGCCTCGTAGAAATGCGGGGTCACGTTTCCAGGGGGGTGGGCTTGCATGGCTGCCTGGAAGGTGGCCATGTGCGGTGTTTGAAAATGCGCACTCAAGGCTTCTTTACTGGTCCAGCGTTCGGTAATACGCAGCGCCCCGGGGTTGGCGAGTTCGACGCTGAACGCGTAGTCTTCGCAACCTTCCTCCTCCAGCGTCGCGGCTTGCATGGTCAGAATGGATTCACGCAGGGCTTCAACCGTTTCCGGGTTGGATTCTATTCGGACGTTGACGATGATCATGTCGATGCTTCTCCTCTTGCTGATCTAGACTTGGGTCCCCCCGGCTGGGTTGTTTGCTGGGGATCGTATTGGGCGAAATGCCTCATCGCGTACTCGACTCTGGCATCGAGGCTAGGTGCAAACTCATCGATACTCTCGATCTGGTTCAGGCGTGGTAGCAGGCCTTGATCGTTGGCGATCTGAATGCTCAGACCCGGGCGCGCGTTGAGTTCCAACAGGAGTGGACCTCGATGCTCGTCGATGACGATGTCGCAACCGAGGTAGCCAAGCTGGGTGACTTCATAGCAGCGAGCGGCGAGCCGGAGCAACACTGTCCAGTAAGGCACGGTGATATCGGTGAGTGGTACCCCGGTATCGGGGTGGTGGGTGATACGGCGGTCGTGCTGGACGGCTGCGAGGCTGCGCCCGGAGCCGATGTCCAATCCTACACCGATTGCGCCTTGGTGCAGGTTGGCTTTGCCGTCGGAGGCCTTGGTGGCCAGACGCAACATCCCCATGATGGGATAGCCTTTGAAGACGATGAGACGAATGTCGGGGACACCTTCATGACTGATGTGCTCGAACAACGGGTTGACGCGAACCAACGCTTCGATAATGGCGACGTCGGTACGGCCCCCGAGCGAGTGCAGGCCGCTAATGATATTGGTGAGGTGGCGTTTGACGTCGAGCAGGCCGATCTTTACACCGCTGCTCTTGGTGTAGCCGTCGTCGTCTTGGTCGAGGATGACCAATATGCCTTTTCCGCCACTGCCCTGGGCCGGTTTGATCACGAATTCGGAAAGCTCGCGCAGGCTTGGTTCGATCGACTCGATCTCGTATTGCGCTGATACGACGTGGAGCAGATCGGGCACGGGTAGCCCGGCTTTTTGTGCGATGAGTTTCGTGCGCAGTTTGTTGTCGACCAGCGGGTAGAGTCGTCGGGGGTTGAATCGGTTGATGTATTCGACATTGCGTTTGTTCATCCCGAGAATTCCGAGATCGCGCAACCGTCGCGCGCTAATGAACATCTTCGCGTCGACCTCTAGCGTTGTCGTCCAGGGCGCCGAATCGATGCAGCTCCAGCAATCGATATCCCGTGTAGCGTCCGATCACCATGATGGCGGCGAGTAGGCACAAATGTAGCTCAGGAAAGTTGAATGCCAGGTGCGCGACCGTCGCCTGATTCATCAACACGTACGCCAACACGGCGACCAGCAGACTGCCACCCCCCTGAATCAAAACCTCTCGCGGGCCCTCTTCCTCCCATAGTATCGACATGCGCTCGATGGTCCATGCCAGAATGATCATGGGGAAAAACGTGATGGTCTGCCCAGCTATGAGGCCTAGCCGATAGCTGATGACGGCGAAGACGCTGACGATGCCAATGACGATCACGACAATGGTGGCGATCCGGGCGACGAGGAGGAGGTTCATGGCGGAGAGATACGATCTCAGCATCAGACCGACGCTTACGACCAGCACCAAGCTGATGATGCCGGGCACCAGCTCGGTTTGCAGGAAGGTCAACGCGATCAGAATCGGCATAAAGGTACCTGAGGTTCGTATCCCGACGAGAAGCCGCATGATCACCACGACCAGCGCGCCGACCGGCAGCAACAGGATGAGTTTGAACATGCCTTGCTCGGCAATGGGTAGGCTGTATAAGGAAAAGCTGGACGCTTCTTGTCCAGTCGCGAGCCCCATCGTGGAGCGTGTCTGACTGATCATCGAAAAAGTGACGCGGCTGCGTGTGCCGCCGATGACTTCGAGTACCGATGGCGTGTCGGTTTGCCATAGCAGGAGGTTATCTGTATTCGAAACGAGTCCGGTATTCGGATCGAACAGCAACCACCGACCTTCGTGCCAAACTTGCAAAAAGTCCGTCAGTGATTGTCGACGACGCCCGTCTTCTAGTGGCAGTACTTTCACGGTACGGGCTGGTATACCTGCCACCATGAGCAGTCGAGATAGGAGTCGCTGCGCCCGGTAGCGATCCAATAAGAGGTTCATGTTTTGGTCGAGCGGCACCGTGTTGATTTTGAGAATGATCTGCTGCGCCAAGCTCCGGGCGTCGGCGGTGATGGGCAATAAAGCGGTCAGCACCTGACTCGCCGCCGTGCGATACGGTTCGTCAAAGGGCACCGGAACGACTCGAGCGGGTGCTTCGGCCGCCACCTCGTAATCGGGGTCTTGTACCAGATCCAGCTTGTAGAACAGCATCTGATTTCCAAGCGCAGTGCGCTTCGTCCAGTGGGCGCGGGGTTGCCGACCCGATCTATCGACAGCGAAGCCGTAACCAGGGGATGGGTGGCTTTCACTCACGATCCTAAAACCGCTCTGCTTTGGCGGTAGCGTCAAGAAGGCCTGGACAGTGCCGTCAGCCGAAAACTCGACCTGGGCCTCGACTTGCCACACAAGTTGCTGAGCACCAGGAAGTAGGGGAATGCCGAGATCGACATGTCGAAACCAGGCCGTACCGGCACCAGCGATGAACAACAGGGCCACGGAGAACAGGAATGGCCCGCGCTGTGTCATGCGTCAACTTAGTTTCCGGGTTCGAAGGCAGGCTGAACGAATTGCCTTCCGACGTCAATCAACGCGATATCGGTCAGGAAATTGCGTCCCAGAATCGATTGGTACTCTAGATGTGATCGGTCGGCCAAGGTGAAGTCGAAGCTGCCTTGAACGTTGCCAAGGAGGAGCCGTATGGAGACGACCAGGCGTCGGCTGCCTTCCGGATCGGCTTGCTGCACCACCCTGACGTAGCGGACCACCTCACGTTCGAGGGTCGTCGACTGTTCTTTGACCACCACGTCGAAACGTACCCAATCGTCGCCGTCTCGTTCGAATTCGACGAGATTTTCGGCGCTCAGCGAGCTGGATTGGGCGCCGGTATCGATGCGTGCGACCATAGTCATTCCCGGCGGATCCACCCAGATGCGCTCGAGCGCTCCGACCAGAATTTTGTCATCGCCGATGATCACTGTCCGAATCGTGCTGTTTGACTCGCATTCAGGGACGGGGACAGGGACAGGGACAGGCGATGGAGCGGGGCGTTCGCAAGCTGCATCGACTATGTCCGGCAGCCCCGAGACCATCATTGACAGCTGGCCAATCTGCAGCGCGATGGCATTTTTTTGATCGGTCTGGAAATCGGAGAGAGCATCCATGCTCGCTTGCGTCGATTCGAGTTGGTCGTGAATAAGCTGCACGTCTCGGCCGAGTTCGTCCAGCGTCGCTTGTTGTTGTTCGAACGCGCTACACCCGGCCAACAACGGCAGGTAGACCATCCAGCGGTTTTTCATGCGTACCCAGTCCTACCACGAGCGGCGTAGTCTAAAGTTCGGTCAAAGCCCTTGATACTGTATATACATACAGTTAAGCTGATTGGCCCCCGAATGTCGGGGCCATCTGTGGCGGATCTGTGGCCTATCAAAAGGGACGTGGCGCGACCATAAATCCAGCGAGCCGTTACCTCGCGACGACGTCTGTCAGCGTCGAGGATGGGTGGGACTTGCCAATTGAGCCGTGCTCGGCACCACGCACACAGTTTTTCGCCGATCGCACGGTGCAAATCATCACCCGCAACACTTCCCCAGACGTTCCGTTCGATAGATCCATCAATGCCTACAAAGGCTGCGAGCACGGCTGCATATATTGTTTTGCACGGCCCACCCACGCCTATTTGGATCTGTCCCCTGGGCTCGATTTCGAGACTAAGATCTTCTACAAGACCAATGTTCGAGCGCACTTGATCGACGAGCTGGCACGCCCAAAGTATCGCTGCAGGACCATAGCGATGGGGACCAACACCGATCCTTACCAACCGGTCGAACGCAAGCTCAAGATCACTCGAGAAATTCTAGAGGTCGCGCTCGAGTGTAAACACCCGGTCAGCATCGTCACCAAGAGCCACCTCGTATTGCGGGATGTCGATCTGTTGCGCGAGCTTGCCAGGTTGCGGCTCGTATCGGTCATGATCAGCGTCACGACATTGTCCAACGAGCTAAAAACCAAACTGGAGCCGCGCACGGCAGGTCCTGCGGCGCGACTTAGGACGATAGGCAAGCTCCGGGACGAGGGTATTCCCGTAGGTTCGCTGATTGCGCCCGTGATTCCGTTCATCAACGACCATGAATTAGAAGCCATAGTCGCTGCGGTGGCCGATGTGGGCGCGTTGGCCGCGCACTATATTCTGTTGCGGTTGCCGCTTGAAGTGAAAGAATTGTTCGAACATTGGTTGAGCGAACACTATCCGTTGAAAGCGGAACGGGTGATGAGTGTCGTTCGCGATACTCGAGGTGGCAAGGCCTACGATTCGACGTGGGGCCAGCGCATGCGCGGCACAGGTGTTTTTGCTGACTTGTTGCGAACGAGGTTCGATGTTGCGATGGAAAAGCACGGCCTAAGGAACGCTTCGCTTCCGAAGCTGCGTACCGATCTATTCGAGCCTCCCACCAAAGCGACACCTCAACTCAGTCTCTGGTAACCTCGTCTCTCGGAAGAGGCAGGTTGGGGTGAGGTTCGCGTGGATCTTGTTAGTTGGTCCTGGACGTTCCTGGTCGTCTATATCGGCGTAATGATCGCCTTTGGTGTTTGGGGGCGGTTGAGGGTCAAAAACGCAGATGACTTTGCCACGGCGCGTGGTGCCTACGGGCCTGTGTTTCTGGCGTTTGCCTTCGCGGCGACAACGGCTAGCGGAGCCACTTTCGTGGGTTTCCCCGGCATCGTGTACGAAGCGGGATTCGCCGCGGTCTGGTCTGTGTTTCTGTACCCCATCGGTATATACGTCGGTGTATTGGTGTGCATGAAGGTGGTCAGCAACAGTGGCCATGCGTTCGGCAACCGATCGATTCCCGAATACCTGGGTAGTCGATATCAGTCTGACGTCGTACGCATCATGGTCTCGGTGTTCTCGTTGTTGTTGTTCTTTTATCTCGCCGGCCAGCTGGTTTCAGGCATCGTCATGTTCGAGTTGATGCTGGGCGTACCACCAGAGTGGGCTCTGGGCATCACGGCGGTGGTGCTGATGACTTACGTCGTATTGGGTGGTGCGCACGCGGACATACTCACGGACGGCGTGCAGGGATTCATCATGGTGGCGATCGGCGCCGCGTTGGTGGTGATGTTTTTGACCGGTTTTGGCGTGGAAGGTGGATTCTCGGGATTGGTGAACAGCCTGAGGGCGCAAGACCCCAACCTCGTCGGTTGGATCAACCCCGATTCCGACCTGTATCACTCTTGGTGGTCTATCTTGGCGATATTGTTGGCACATATTCCGTTGGGCATGCTGCCACACATAGGCAACAAGCTTTGGGCGTTGAAAGAACCGAAACAACAGAGGCGGTTTATTCAGCTGGCATTTACGTTCGGGTTGACGTTGGGCATGTTGGGGTTGGGCGGACTGCTGGCGCGCGCGGTGCTCGGTGATGCGCTGACCATGGAAGGAGCATCCACCAACAGCGCGTTGGCGCTGTTGTTCATCGAGCTGTTTCCGGGTTGGTTGGCGGCCTTGCTCGGTATTGGAATTTTGGCTGCAGTGATGTCGACGGCGGACGGGTTGGTCGTGTCTAGCTCCCAAATCATCGCCAACGATCTGTATCGATGCAGCTACGTGCCGCGGTTTGCAAAACACCTCGACGAAGCCACCATCGATCGCCGGGTGTTGGCGATTAGCCGCGTCGGTACGATCGTGGTCATGTTGATCTGCACGTGGATGGCTTGGCTGCTGATGGATCGCAACGTCGCACTCATCGTCTGGATGGGCACCGGCGGTATGATGGCGGCCTTTGCGGGACCATTGGTCGTCGGCGCGGTGTGGCGCGGGGTGACCACGGCAGGAGCCTTTGCCGGGCTGATCGGTGGCGTCGCGGTATTCGCGATCACGTACGGTGGCGTCATCAATCCGGAATGGTTTGCGCCTGGTGCGTTACGCGATGTCGCGGTTTGGCTGGAGCGTGAATCGAACAATCCGTGGTCTTGCGCGTCGATGGGCGAGATATTCTCGGTGGCGTTGACATGGGGCGTCTCGAAATTGACCCAGCCGCTACCGCAAGATCACTTGAACCTGCTATTTGGGGCGATGGGCGAAGAACAACAGACCGCCTAACACGGACCAGACCAGGATCATCAGCCACTCGTAGGGCCAGATCAGCGCGGAAGGGCTCCAGGGTAGGTAGGCCGAGAGCAGTGCGATAGACAATACGATCGCCCCATAGCCCACGGCTTTCCCGTACTTCACGCGAAACGGTCGCTCGAGCTCGGGTTCGTTGTTGCGGAGCGCGATAAACGCAATGGCCACGAACAGGAAGGCGATCATGACGGCGAAGCTGCTAGCGTCTATCAGCCACACCAAGATCGTCCTGCCAAACAGCGGCGAGATACAAGAAACCAGACCGATGGTGAGTACCCCGACGTAGGGGGTTTGATACTTGGGGTGCAGGCGCGCAAAGGCTTTGGGCACGTATCCCGATTCGGCCAACGCGAATAGCACCCGGCTGGCGCCGATGATGAACGCGTTCCAGCTGGTCAAGATGCCGCCGATCCCGCCAAGCACCAAAGCTGTACCTGCCCACCCTCCACCCCACAATGCGCTGGCAGCGTCACCGGTTGCCATCGTGGATTGCTCGAGTTGTTGTGGGTCGAGCGCCAACGCTACCGACAGGGCGATAGCGACGTACCAAGCGACTGCGAGAAGCACCGAGATGATCAACAACTTGCCGATTCGCGCGGCCGGCAAGTCGATTTCTTCCGCTGATTGGGGGATGACGTCGAAGCCGACGAGCATCGCGGGCACCATGATCAGCACGCTCAAGATACCGGTGGCAGGCGTCGCGATCAGGGGTTTGGTGAAGTCCGGATTGCCGTACGCGACGGCGCCGCTCAAAAGGATCGCGCCGGCAGCGAAGATCATCAGCATCACGGCATTCTGCAGGCGTGCGGCGGACTTGATGCCGCGGACGTTGGCGAACGTGATGACGATGGCACCGCCCGCGCCGATGAGCACAAATCCCAGATCGACGTCCGATCCGAGCACCTGCCAGAGGGTGCCGATCCTGATAGCGGGTGCCAGGTACTCTATGGCCGTAGGCAAGGCTACCGCTTCGAATAGACACACCGCCACGTATGCAAACAACAACGCCCACGTGCAGACGAACGACCATCGTGCACCCAGCGCCCGGTGCGTGTACACGTGTTCACCGCCGGCCTTGGGCATCGCTGAGGCCAACTCGCTATAAGTCAGGCCAATCATCGCGATGGCAAGCCCCCCGGCCGTGAATGCGATCAACGTGCCGAGGGATCCAGCGGTTTGAACCCAGAAGCCGGTCATGAGCACCCAGCTCCACCCGATCATGGCGCCAAAGGACAACGCGATGACGTCTCGGGTTTTCAGTACTTTGGCAAACCTACCCGTATCGGCCTTCGGTTGTGACGACATGTTCCGCTTGTCAGAATAGGTGTTGGGCCGACATTAACATCATCGAATCAAGCATGAGAGCCACCTACCGGTTCCAGCATCGAAACAAAGGCTTCGAGTTACGTCTCTTGGACGACGGGGCGTTGCAGCTTTGTCTCGACGACGTAGTGCGCAAAGAGCGCCGCGCATCCCTCCGAGAGCCGCAATACGTCTGGACCAACGTGGAATTGGAGTGGGAGGAGCATCATTATGTCGAGGCTCGCTACTGGGCCAGCAACGACCGGTTAGCCGTTACCATCAATGGCGAGATGGTCTATGAGGGTGGCTTGGTAAAGAAGGCCATAGGTTAGGTCCCGCGCACAGTTACGCGCTAGGTTGGACGACTATTTTCCCGTGGTGCTCCGGAGTGCGCAACGCATCGAACGCGGTTGCAACGTCATCCAAGCCGATTCTTCCCGTGATGAGGGTTTGTACGGAGAACGTACCCTCAGTGATGAATTCAAGCGTTTCTTTGAACTCTTTCAAGCTATAACCTAACACGTACTGAACGTTGAGCTCCTTGTTCACGGCTATGAGTGGACGGGCGTGATCCATCTGTAAGCATACGCCGACCACGACGATGCGCGCGTTCTGCGGCGCACCGAGATATACCTGGTCCAGCATACCGGGCACACCGACACACTCGAATATCACTACGTTCTCCGGTTTTCTAAGATCCGCATGGTCGAACGGATCGGCAATTTTGGGATCGACCGTTGAATCGGCGCCCTGCAGCTCTGCAAATCCACGACGGCCCGTTGAGAAGTCTGCGGCAACGATGGGTGCGATACCGATCGCCTTCAAGGCGGTAATGACGGCGAGGCCGACGGGGCCGCAGCCCAGCACCAACACGGCTTCGTGACCACTGAGGCCGGCTTTGCGTACCGCGTGCAGACCGACAGCCATGGGCTCGGTCAGGGCTGCCGCGTCGGCCGCCGTACCCTGTGGTACGGGTAGCAGGAGGCGTTCGGACAGCAGAAAGTATTCGGCGAACCCGCCGTGCACTTCGTCGGAATAGCCGATGGGTAATCCGGGTTGGCGTGACAAAACGGGGACCGAGCATACGACGGTTCCCGGTTTCAAGGTATGTTGCGTGTCGGGACCGAAATCGACGATCTCGGCGGAGAACTCGTGACCGAGTACCACCGGTGCAAACGTCGTCAGCTTGAACGCGCCTCCTGCCTCGCGGCTTGTTTCGACGAACTCCTCAGTGTGTTGTGCAGCATGTAGGTCGGACCCGCAGATACCGCAAGCGAGCGTTTTGACCAATACCTCGCCGGGGCCGGGTTGCGGGGTGGCAACCTCGTCGACCCAGATTTTGCCTCGCTGCATCAGCGCCGCACGCATCGGTTGTGCTCGTGACTAAAGCGGTATGATGGCTAGTCCAAGGTCCATTTGAAAGGTGAATCATGACGATGCAAGAAACCCCTCGAGCCCGGATGTTGGAGGTGTTGGAAAAGAGCCGAGAAGACTATCTACGCTCCGGGGCGCCGAGTGTTGAGGTGCGCTTTGACCGATTGCAGCGCGCGATAGACTTGCTCAAAACCCACGAAGCGCGGTTGGTCGCGGCGATGAACGATGATTTCGGACATCGCAGCTCGCATCAGTCGTTGTTTACGGACATTGCGGCCAGTATCGGACCGCTTAAGCATGCTCAGCAATATTTGAGCCAGTGGATGAAACCGCAGAAGCGCAAGGTTGGACCGTTTCCCCTGAACCTGCTGGGTGCCAAAGCTCGTATCGAATTTCAGCCATTAGGCGTCGTCGGTGTCATCAGCCCGTGGAACTTCCCGGTCAACCTGACGTTCACTCCGTTGGCGGGCATATTGGCGGCGGGCAATCGGTGCATGATCAAGCCGAGCGAATATACGCCGGCAACCTCCGATGCCATGGCCGAGGTCATCGCAGCAGCTTTCGATGAGGTGGAGATTGCCGTCATCACCGGGGGCCCGCAAACGGGGGCGGATTTTTCCGGATTGCCTTTCGATCATCTGTTGTTCACCGGTGCCACGTCGATTGCGCGACACGTCATGCGCGCTGCATCCGAAAACCTCGTGCCGGTGACGCTGGAGTTAGGCGGCAAATCACCGGTGATTGTCGGCAGATCGAGCAACATGCAGAAAACCACGGATGCCATCATGGCCGGAAAGATGATGAATGCGGGGCAGATCTGTTTGGCCCCAGACTACGTTTTCGTGCCGGACGACGCCGTTGGCGAGTTCGTATCGTCGACCAAGCGTTCGGTGGCAAAGATGTTCCCAAGTTTGCTCGACAATCCGGACTACACGTCGGTGATCAACGAACGTCACTTTGAGCGTATCAACGGGTATCTGGAAGATGCCAAGGCCAAAGGTGCGGAAATTGTAGAGGTGAACCCGGCGGACGAAGATTTTCGCCAGCAGCCCAACTATAAGATTCCACCAACGTTGGTTTTGAATCCGACCGATGACATGCAGGTGATGCAGGACGAGATATTCGGCCCGGTCATGCCGGTCAAGTCGTACCAAGACATTAATGAGGCCGTGGACTACATCAACCACAAGCCTCGGCCCTTGGGACTCTACTACTTCGGCGACGATGCGGCCGAAGAGCAACGCGTCCTATCGCGTACAACCTCGGGCGGCGTCACGGTCAACGACGTTGTCATGCACGTCGCGCAGGAAGATCTACCGTTCGGCGGCGTCGGACCTTCTGGGATGGGCGCCTATCATGGTCTTGATGGTTTCAGAACCTTCAGTCATGCCAAGGCGATATTCAAGCAGAGTAAGATCAACGTGGCTGAGATGGCGGGCCTCAGACCACCGTACGGCGAAAAGCTATTGAAAACTATCCGGCAGCAGATGCGCTGATTTTTCCGAACCCAAACCACGATCTTACGTCGTCCGAGATGACGTAAAGGGTAGGAACTAGGATCAGGGTAATCAACGTGGCGAACAAGATGCCAAACGCCATCGACACTGCCATTGGAATGACCATCTGCGCGTGAGCGCTTGTTTCCAGCGCGATGGGGATCAGTCCGAAGAAAGTCGTCAGAGACGTGAGCATGATAGCGCGAAAGCGTGCGGCACCCGATTGTATTGCGGCCTCCGACGGTGTAGCGCCCTGTGCGACGGCCTTGTTGACGAAATCCACCATGATCAGGCTGTCGTTCACCACGACCCCGGACAAGGCAATCATGCCTAGCATAGAGATCGAACTCACGGAGATGTCGAACACGAGATGGCCGACCACCGCACCGACGATGCCAAACGGTATGACGCCCATGATGATCAGGGGTTGGACGTAGGATTTCAGAGGGATCGCCATCAGCGCGTAGATGCCGAACAGCGAGATAGCGAATCCGATCAATATCTGATCGAACGCCATGACCTCTTCGCGGGCGCTGCCGGTGACAGCCGTGCTGATGCCTGGGTACTTGGCCTGAAGTTGTGGCAGGAACGTCGTGTTGACCTCGCGTGTGACTTGCGCGGGTTGCACCACCAACGTGTCTGAATCTGCGGTAATCGTTATCGCACGGACACCATTCACTCGTTGAATGCTGTCGTAGCCGCGATCGAGCCGATAGTCGGCGATGGCAGAAAACGGCAATTCCCGTCCGTCCGGGGTACGCACCCACATGTTTTCGAGATTGCCGATGGATTGGCGTTCAGAGCGTGGGTAGCGGACCATGACCTTGACTTCTTGATCGCCGCGTTGGATGCGTTGCGCCTCGGCGCCGTAAAAGGCGGTGCGCACCTGGCGCCCGAGATCTGCCAGGGTGATGCCGGAAGCCTCGGCTTCTGGTTTGATGGCAAGCTGGATTTCCGCTGGCCCGGCATTGGCTGATACCAGCACTTCGAAGACGCCCACGAAGTCGTTGAGATACGCTTCCAATTCCGCGGCCGCGCGCTCCAACTGTGGATAGTTTCGCCCCGTCAGCTTGAAGGCGATGGGTGGACCGCCACCGGAGTGCATCCCCGAAACGAACTTGAGTTCCTTGGTCCCGGCGATGTCACCGACCGTAGCGCGCCAACGTTCCTTAAGGTCTTTGGGCGTCACCGTGCGGTTTTCGTTCCGCGTGAGTTCCACCCGGAACTGGCCCTTCCGACCATCTTCGATATAGGTGAACACGTTTCCGACGATGTCCTCGTCGCTGCCCGATTCTGCTTTCAACTGATCGTTTGCCAAGCGCAAAGAGGCGTTCATGTGCTCGACCATCTGCGTAATGAGAGATTCGGGCGCACCGTCGTAGAGTTCGAGATTGGCCCGTACGAAGTCGTCTTCAATCTCCGGAAAGAAGTTGTAGCGCACTTGACCACCGACGACCAAACCGACGGCGATAATGAGAAGGCCGATGAAACACGCGACCGTCGTATGGCGGTGGGCAAGTGCGGCCTGCAGAAACGGCTTGTAAACGTCGTTGATGAAACGCGCCAGCCAGCGGTCGACATGATCGGCGACGCCTTGCTTGCTGTGGGACGAACGCATGGCGGCGAGATGGGAGGGTAGGATCAGCTTGGACTCGATCAACGAGAACGCCAGACACAGGATCACGACCCAAGCTATCGCGCCGGACATAGTGGCGACCGGACCGCCGACGAATAGCATCGGCAGGAAAGCCATGATGGTTGTCAGCACGCCGAAAGTGGCGGGTACCGCGACTCGCCGAGCGCCGGCGACGATGGTGGACAAGTTGTAGCCGTGCTTCTCGGTTTCAGAGTACACCGACTCGGCGATGACGATGGCATCGTCGACGACGATGCCGAGCACCAGTATGAAGCCGAATGTGCTCAGCACGTTGAGACTGACGTCGATGCCGGGTAGCGGCAGCATCATCATGGCGCCGAGGAATGCGACAGGCAGGCCCACGATTACCCATATCGCGAATTTCAGATGCAGGAAGAGACTCAAGATTACGAGTACGAATATCACCCCCATAACCATGTTCTCGGTCATCATGGTCATGCGGTCTGCCATGTAGAAGCTCATGTCGGTCCAGGTCTGAAACTGCACACCCGGCGGTAACGAATGTTGACGCTCCGCGACGTAGGCGTTGACCGCAGCGGCGACGTCGAGCTCGTTTTCCGTATCGGTGCTCAACACGGCGATGCCAAAGCTGCGCCTGCCGTTGAAGAATGCGTAGCTTTCGATCTCCGCGAAGCCGTCCGTGATGGTCGCGAGGTCCCCGAGCAGCACGCGCGTGCCGTCCTCGCGGGTGATCAACACGATCTTTTCGAATTCTTCGCCGGTGTATGCCTGGCCCTTGGTACGCAAACGAATGTCGCCGCCCTTGGTGCGGATATTGCCCCCCGGCACGTCGACGGACCAACCGCGGATGGTTTGAGCGACCTGATCGAGAGTGAGCCCGTATTGACGCAGCGTTAGCTCGGATATCTCCACCGATATTTCGTAGGGCCGTGCGCCCTGCACTTCTGCAAAGCTGACTTCCGGCAGCGCCATGATCTCTTCTTTGAACCGATCGGCGAGTTCCTTCATCGCCCGTTCGTCCATGTCGCCTGTCACCTGAACGGTGATCGCACCGCGGCGAAAGCGGAACTTACTGATAACGGGACGTTCGGTTTCGCTGGGGAACGTCGATATCCCATCGACGGCCAGCTTGACCTCGTTCATCACATCGCCCAGGTCATAACCGTCGAGGATATTGAGCGTCACTCGGCCCATGCCTTCGAAGGCGAAACCGTGAATCTCCTTGATGCCCTCGACGTTTTCGACCGCTTCCTCAATCTTGATGACGACACCCTCTTCGACCTCGGTGGGCGCGGCCCCCAGATAGGCAACCTGTACGTTGATTTGATCGAACTGAACGTTCGGCATGGTTTCGAGGGTGATGCGGTAAGCGCCGTACACCCCCATGATGATGATGAACACCATCAGTAGGTTTGCGGCAACATGGTTGTGCGCGAACCAGTGAATGATTCCTCTTTGGCCGGCAGGGTTGGAAGTTTGGTCGGAGTCCGTCATGTACGCACAGGCATACCGGGCATTGGGGTTTCAATCGGTGTAATGCAAATTCGGTCGCCTTCGGACAAACCGCCGTCTATGTAGACGCTTTCGGTATCCGAACGAACCACGGAAACTGCTACTGGTTGCAGTTGGTTGGTGTCGCTGACGAGCCAGAGTTGGTTGCCGCGACGCATCGCATAGCGCGGAATCGAGAACAGAAGGCCTGCGTCGCGCCCCTGGATTTCGGCGCTGACGAAGGTACCTATGCGCAACGGCTCGGAAAGCTCGGTCGTCAAGCCATAAGGGTCTTGAACTTGCGCGACGGCGTACAACACGCGGGTGCGCGTATCGAATACGCCTTCGGTGCGCGTGATCTCGGCTTGCCAGTGATGGGTAGCACCGGCGATGTCTGCACTCAGCGCTACCGGAACGGTTTTCGCGTTGGTCGGCGAAGGCAGATCGAGAAACTGCAAGTCATGCTGGGTAAGCGGCAAACGGACCTCCGCATAGTCCGTCGCATAAGTGGTTGCTAGCTCGCCGCCAGGGTTGACAAACTGACCCACGTCGGCGTGTTTTTTGCGGACCAGGCCATCGTACGGCGCACGTATGAAGGTACGATCCAGGTCTCCTCTGGCCTGTTCGAGATCGGCTTCTGCCGATTCGAGCGCAGCCAAAACGGCGGCGAGTTGTGGTTTGCGCAACATGAGGTCCGATGCCGGTCTGTCTGCAGCGTCGAGACCCCGCAAGCGTTGCCAGTCCTCCAGCGCGTAACCGGCCAGTGCGTTTTCCGTCGCGACTTGAGTGCGGGCTTGCGCGACGGCGGCCCGAGCGCGTTTGAGTTGGGTCTCGTAGATGCGGGGATCAATTCGCACCAGTAGGTCATCTTGCTTGAAAAATCCACCGCTGACGAAGGTGTCTGCGACGCTGATGATTCGACCGCTCACTTCCGACACGAGGGTTGTCTCGGTTCGCGGGGAGACCTCACCCTGGGCGTTGACGGTAAAGATTGTGTGGACCTTGGTCGCGGTGATGGTTTCAACGAACGGCACCGGTGGCGGTTTGGGCTGATGCATCGCCTGTGGACGGTTTTGGATGAGTACGAAGGCGACACCGATGGCAATGACCAGCACGGTAAGTGGAACTAGCGTCTTCGCCAACATCTCGCGTCCTTGGGGCCCGTTACGTGTTGCAACCAACGGAGCCGGGCAGTATAGCGTGCTTCGATGCATGCGTATGTGCGCTTACGCAACGGTAGAGGGATGGCGTTTGACAACGATAGGGGAGGGCTGCTTACTCGTCGAATGGACGATGAATCCAAACTCGAGACACCCGAATCTTCAGATTCTGCGGAGTTCGCACGCGCGCAATTTGCGCGCGACGGCTATGTGGTGGTACGTGGTCTGGTCGACATTGAGACGTGCCGGCACGCGCGCCGTTCAGTCATGGATGCACTCGACCCGCTCTTGGGTCCCGCCGAGTTCGAGGCGGACGTCGGCTACCCCGGTGCCCCGTCAAGTCGCGACGTTGCGGGCGGTCGCACCCCTCGCAGATTGTTCAACGCAGCTTCACGGTTTCCTATGCTCGCCGAGTGGGCTACCGGGGCAGCGGTTCGACGCGAACTCAGTGGCCTGTTCGGGCGTCGCGACGTCTGGCTCTCACAGTGCCATCACAATTGCATCATGACCAAGTATCCAGGTTATAGCAGTGCCACGTTGTGGCACCAAGATATTCGCTATTGGTCTTTCGACCGACCGGAACTCATCTCGGTTTGGGCAGCTCTCGGCGACGAGACGCGAGACAACGGGGCGCTGAAGATCATCCCCGGTAGTCACCGGTTGGATTTGGACCGGGGGCGATTCGACCGTGGTCTGTTTCTACGCCCGGACCTGCCGGAGAACAAAATGCTCATCGATCGGGCAGAGGACGTGATCATGGCGCCGAGTGACGTGTTGTTCTTTCACTGCCGGACGTTCCACGCGGCAGGCAAGAACCGCACCGATACCGTGAAGTTGTCCGGTGTGTTCACGTACCACACGGAGGACAATCGACCCATCCCCGGCACTCGATCAGATCTGCTTCCGAGTTTGCCGCTGTGAATGCCGATGACGAGTCGTTTCGCGAAGCCATGCAGGACGTAGCACCTCTCGAACAACGGCGCGTTAACCAGACAAAGCTAGTCGGTGAGGCAACGATCGGACAAAGGCAACGGCGCGAGGCTGCGGTTGGTGCCACCGCCGATGGGGCGGATGTCAACTTTCTGACGTCTGCCGAAGTGCCACAGCTCGATCCACGCGCGATCGTTGCGTGGAAGAAGGACGGTGTGCAGGATGAGGTGTTTCGCAAACTGCGGTCAGGCAAATACAAGATCGAAGGTGAATTGGACTTGCATGGCAAAACGGTACAGGAAGCACGATCGGCGGTCTTCGAATTCTTGAAACTCGTTCGAGCGAAGGGTTGGCGTAGCGTTTTGATCGCCCACGGCCGCGGTGAGCAGAGTGAGACGCCGGCCCGGTTGAAGAGCTATGCGGCTCACTGGTTGGCGGAGCATCCGGACGTCAACGCGTTTCACAGCGCCGAACGTCGCCATGGTGGGACCGGCGCCGTTTACGTGCTTGTCAAGAAATCGCCGTTGCAACGAGATCAGAATCGCGAGCAGTACGGAGGCAAAGGGACACCAGATCCCAAACAAACTCAATGTTAGGGTAGGAGCGGCTTTAGCCGCGAAGGGCATGGCGCCCGCCATGCCCGGTATCGAAACCGCTCGGCGTCGCGTCCTTAAGGACGCGCCCTCGCTTCGCGGCTAAAGCCACTCCTACCCGTTTTTCAGGCATCAGTCCGAACGACACCGATATGCGTTGAAACTTTGTTCGCCGCCATCGCGCTCCGCAATAGGAACGATGGTGTCGGCGCCAAGCCCGGCAGCCTCGTTTCTACCCAGTACGGTCAATTCTTCCTGCACCTTCGCCGAACCGCGTTGCAAACCCACACGATCCCGCGTTCGGGTGCTGACGATGCCCACGCGTTCGCAGTTGGCGATGTCGGCTTCGGTAGCCTGGTTGACGCCAGCACCCGCATCGGTCAGCTTCACGAAGGTACAGCCGGTTAGCAGCGCGACGGTGCATGCGGCTATACAAAAGGTGATTGGTCTCATAGCTTTCATCAAAGAATTCCTTTGTCTAGGTCGAGTTTGCCGCGCGCCAGGTTGAGGCGCAGCACGTCTGACGCGCCTTCCGCCAACCGCCAAGCGCGTACCCGACGATACAAGGCTTCGAGCGGGTGTCCAACCACCAACGCATTGCCACCGACGAGTTGGATCGCCGCGTCGACGACGCTGGTAATCATGTCGGTGGCAAACACCTTACACGCGATACCTTCGTTGACGATGTTGTCGCCGGCATCCGCCAGCCGCGCAGTACGGTACAACATGCTGCGTGCTGCATAGGTTTGAATCCGCATGTCGGCATAACGTAGACGAACTCCCTCCTTGTCGCCACGCGGCTCACCGGTTCGATCGGGTTGGGCAAGGTGCTGGGTCGTGAAGTCGATTGTCCAACGAGCGAGGCCGACGCATTGAGCCGCAATCAGCAAGCGCGTGTCGACGATTTGTCGCATCGCTCGTGGCAGGCCGTCGCCGGGCTTGCCGATAATGTTGCTCGTGGGTACGCGGGCCTCATCGAATGTAAAAGCCGCGTGATGGCTGCCGTCCAACGACTCGAAGCGTTCGGTCAGCGTAACGCCAGGCGTGTCGGTATCGATGACGACCATGGCCGGACCGTGGTCATCGAGGCGCACCATCGTGTTGATGAAATCGGCATCCGCGCCACCGGTGACATAGGACTTGCAGCCTGTGACGACAACGACGTCGCCATCGATGCGACCGAGCGTGGGGTGTTCGTCCGGTTCGGTGAATCCGAATGCACCTCGCTTCTCGCCGCGCAGCATCGGCACGAGATATTCACTGGCCAGCGGTTCACCGCAACCGGCCAACACGCCGGGACCCGGCCCAAAGACAGATTCGAGGTAGGGGGGGTTGTGTGCTGCAAGTTCCTCGCGCACGACGGTCAATTCCAAGGCAGACGCCGCCGACCCGCCGTGGGCTTTGGGTTGCGTCATTTGATGGAACCCAATGGCTTGGGAGGCATTGGCGACCTCGCGACCTTCGCCCGTCGTGCCTGCCCTGGGCAGTAGCACGGTTTCGGCAAAGCGTGTCGCGCTGTCCTTGAGTTTGAGATGGGCTTTGGAGAGTTGTTCAGGCATGGCTATAACACGGGTCCGATGAGGATGACGACGATGAGCAGTGCACACAACACCATGGTACCGACGGCATAGAGTACTAGGCTTTCCATACGTGCTGATCGGACGAGAAATTGTTGAATCTCGTCGGGTTGTTTAACCGTTGACGTGCTCGTCAACCGGTAGCGGGTGATGCCATCGGGTCGTTTTGGTAGCCGGATGAAGAGTTCCGGCGTCGCATCGAGAAATTTCACGGTGTCCGCCATACTCATCCCTGTGTGGCGCGAAATTTGGGAGGGGTGCAGTCCTACACCCGGATGGGTCAAAAAGCACTGATAGATGTCGAACAGCCTCCGGATCTTGCCCCGGAAGCGAAACGTATAGGGTATGAGTCCGAACATCTCGTTAGCTAGTTCCTTATCCTGAAGTTCACGGCCGATGTGAATTTCTGGTCCAAAATACCAATTCGGACAACGACTAGCCAACCGCCCGCCCTGGATCAACTTTTTGTTCGGGCCGTGATCGTACAGCGAGTGGGTGCGGGATATCCCTCGATCGTCAGTTCCGGGCTTTCAGGGTCTAGGCTCTCTTGCAGCGATTCGAAATGCATCCAGTCGGTAGAGCGTTGCTCGATGCGTGTGGTCGGCGTGATATCGAGGATCTCGGCGCCGGTAAATCCGGATTGTCGCAACCACTGACATAGCAGTTGCGGCGTAGGTACGTGCCGAACGTTGCGCATTCTGGCGTAATGCTGCCTGGGCGCCAACGATGGCGGGTCCACGACAACGAGAGATTCGAGCACGACACGACCGCCCGGCACCAGACAACGTCGGATATGGTCGAGGTGCTCGAGTGGCTCGCGGCGGTGGTAGATGACGCCCATACTAAACACCGTATCGAAACAACCCGCGCAAAAGGATTCCCCTAGATCTTCGAACGCGAGCGGCAGCACCCAATTGGCCTCGCTCTGAATGAAGTGATTGATGGCTTGGTGTTGCATGCAGAACAACACCGTGGGGTCTATTCCGATGACCCATCGCGCGCCCGCTGCCAACATGCGCCAACCGAAGTAACCATTGCTACTGCCGATGTCGAGCACGCGGTGACCTTCTAGATCCACATGTGGAGCAACACGTTGCCATTTGAAATCGGAGCGCCATTCACTGTCGATGTGAATATCGAACAGAGCAAAGGGACCTTTGCGCCAGGGGTGTAGTTCCAGGAGCAGAGCGCGTAGCTTTTGCTTTTCGGCGTCGTTCAGATCACCGCTGATGGTGACCGTATCACCAAACGACGGCGGGACAATATCCAGAACGGGTAGCTCGTCGATGACTCGCCTCCAGTGCGGGTAGTCACCGTGACGTTCGAGCCTTGCTTGCAGCAACGCGACCAGCTCCGTCCAATGGGGTAGGTGCCGCAACAGCGGTTCGTATCCGCCGTTCATCGGTAGGCTAGATAGGAAACCCAGTTGAGACAGCGAAACCAGCTGTCGACGCGCCGAAAACCGGCTCGTGCCAGGCGGCGTCGGTGCTCTGCTTCGCTGTCGATGATCATCACGTTTTCGAGTGCCGTGCGTTTTTGGCTGATCTCCAGCTCGCTGTAGCCGTTGGCCTTCTTGTACGCCAAGTGCGTCGCGTCGTAGAACGATTGATCCTCATCGGATTCGTAGCGGATTTTCTCGGAAAGAATCAATAGTCCGTCCGGTGCCATGTCGTGACAAAGGTTGGTGAGTAGCTCGGTGCGGGCGCCGGGCTCGATGAATTGCAGAACGTAGTTCATCAGTATCACGTTAGCGCCTGTCACGTCTGTGTGTTGAAGATCTTCGCAGCGGAATGTCACCCGGTCGTCAGGTATGAGTTGCTTTGCCCGATCGAGCATGGCCTGGGAATTGTCCACCGCGAGCAAATGCACGGGTTGCTCGCCCAACTGGCGCAACACGGCTAACGTGGTCGCTCCGAGCGAGCAACCGAGATCGCAGACAAGCCCATCCACCGGCACGTGACGCGCGGCGATCAGTCCGGTGATCGGCACGACGGTTTCGTATCCGGGGACCGATCGACGGATCATATCGGGGAAAACTTCGGCAACGGCATCATCGAACGTGAAATCGACAATTTGCTGCTGCGGAGCTCGAAAAACCTGGTCTTTTCTCGGCATAACGGTGTCCGGAAATGAGCGTGCTACACTCGAAAGTTCGACTGCGCTAGGGCCATTGTAGCCTCACATGGAAGCCGACCCGCTTACCAAATCGGAACTTTACATCAACCGGGAACTCTCGTTTTTGGAGTTCCATCGTCGCGTCTTGGCGCAAGCTCACGACGAGACGCTACCGCTGTTGGAGCGCCTGCGTTTTTTGTGCATTTCGAGTTCGGTGTTGGACGAATTCTTCGAGATTCGCGTCGCTGGGTTAAAACAGCAGGAAGCCTATGGCGCCGAGCAACGCGGGCCGGACAATATGTCGCCCTCGGAGCAGTTGCGGCACATCGCACGTGTCGTTCGCAATGTCATCGACGAGCAATACCATGTGCTGAACGATGTCCTCATACCCAAGCTCGACATCCAAGGCATCAGGTTTATCAACCACGAAGATTGGAACGACAAGCAGGCGCAATGGATCAAGCGTTTTTTCGATCGCGAGCTTGCGCCCATCATGAACCCGGTGGGCTTGGATCCTGCGCATCCCTTTCCAGAGCCGTTGAACAAGAGCCTGACTTTCATCGTGATGCTCGAGGGCAAGGATGCGTTTGGCCGTAACAGCGGCAAGGCGATCGTGCAGGCGCCCAGATCTTCACCGCGTGTGGTGCGCCTACCAGATTCCTGTGCAGCGAGCCCTAACGAATTCGTATTGTTATCGTCGATCATCCATGCCCACGTGTCCGAGTTGTTCCCCGGCATGAAGGCGATCGGTTGCTATCAATTTCGGGTTACGCGCAACAGCGATCTGTTTGTCGACGACGAGGAAGTCGATGATTTGCTGCGGGCGCTGGAAGGCGAGTTGTCGTCGACTAGATTTGGCGATGCCGTGCGGTTGGAAGTTGCGCAAGATTGCCCGGATGAGTTGGAGACCTTTCTGTCGACGCAGTTTCATCTAACCCGCGACGAAGTTTATCGTTGCAACGGACCGGTCAACCTCATGCGTCTCGCTGCAGTGCCCGATCTGGTTGACCGACCCGATTTGAAGTACCCGGGCTTCACGCCAGGCGTGCCGGACCAGATACGCTTGGCGTCCGATATGTTCGAGGCGATCCGCAATGGTGACATCTTGCTGCACCATCCGTTTGAATCGTTCGCACCATTCGTTGAGTTTCTACGCCAAGCGGCGGTGGACCCGAACGTATTGTCGATTCGCCAGACGCTATATCGAACCGGTACGGAATCAGCGGTCGTCGAAGCTCTCACGGACGCGGCTGGCAACGGCAAGGAGGTGATGGTCGTCATCGAACTCCGGGCACGCTTTGACGAGGCAGCCAACATCGAGCTAGCCAACCACTTGCAATCCGCGGGAGCACAGGTGGTCTATGGCGTTGTGGGGCACAAAACCCATGCCAAGATGAGCATGGTCATTCGGCGTGAGGGACGTGGTCTGAAACGCTATGTGCACCTCGGTACCGGCAACTACCATATGCGCACGACGCGCCTATATACCGATTACGGTTTGTTCACCTGCGACGACGCCGTGGGCGATGATGTGCATCAGGTGTTTCAGCAGCTGACGGCTATGGGAAGAGCGGGTCGCTTGAAGAAACTACTGCTATCACCGTTCACGATGCACAAATCCATGATCGAGTTCATCGATCGCGAAGCAGAGAATGCCAAGCGCAAGAAAGCCGCTCGGATCATCGCCAAGATGAACTCGCTCGTAGAGCCGCAGATCATTCAGGCGCTGTATCGTGCCAGCCAAGCGGGCGTCAAGATCGACTTGATCGTTCGTGGAGTCTGTGCGCTGCGCCCCGGGGTCAAGGGGTTTTCGGAGAACATCAAGGTGCGCTCCATCATCGGTCGCTTTCTCGAACACACACGCATCTTCTATTTCGAAAACGGCGACGACGCATTGCTGTATCTATCCAGCGCGGACTGGATGGGACGTAACTTCTTCAACCGTGTAGAAACTTGTTTTCCCGTTGAAGACGAGGAGTTGAAAAGGCGAATCTTGCGCGAGGGGCTGCAGAACTACCGGACCGACAATTGCCAAGCTTGGATCCTCCAGAGCGACGGGGGTTACAAGCCGGTGAAGAGCCAAGGGCGGCGCAAGAGCGCTCAAGACATCTTGCTGGCTACGCTGGCCGACGAGTCATAAGCGCGCCTCCAGATACCTACCTCGAAGCCGTTGAAAGCGGCGCTTCATGCCCTTTGCTGCCGGATCGTCGTGCGCGCCAGCAGGAAGCGCGTCACAAGTCGCGGACATTCGCCCAAGGAGTTGGCAAACGTTTGCCGCAGGGTTCTCGGCGTGGATGTGAAACTCAATGCCCGCGACTTGTTAATGGCAACCACAGCAAACACGGCTAGTACGGGGTGAACCGAATCAGGTCGCTCATATCTTCAATGGTTCCGGGCCGGCCGAGTATCTCTTCGAGCTGCGGTCCGTATTTTGCGATGTAGGTATCGAACACTCGCTGCGTTTCCTCGGCGTCATTCACGTTGGCTGCAGTCAATTTGTAACGGGCGTCCCCGACGCGCAACAACACGGTGGGGTCATCAATGATGCGGGCGCGCCAACTCGCGCCGGGCACGCCGATCGCATAGATACCGTCGCCGATTCCAACCCCCCAGATATGATGAACCTGAGGCAACCATCCACCGAAAAAAGTTCTGATCAAGATTAGATCATGATCTTGGACGAACTCGAAATTGTCGGGGGCGGCCTGTTCCTCCCCGCCGATGGCCAGTCCGGGCATAGGACCGATGGGTCCGCAACCGGCGGACATCAGAACCACGGCCAGCGGTACAAGGAAACGCATCTTCATCGTGCTGCCCTATATCTGTTTCACCGAAGTGTATCCTACGGTGATCGTTCCGCTTTAGAAAACCAAAAAACTCAGGCTGTTCGAAGTCGGCTAACCGACAACTCGAGCGGCGGCTATCCGAACCGCTGCTGACATCACTTTCTCATCGGCAAAAAACGTCGCTAAGACAGTCACTGACCTCGACTGATCTTTAGCCGGGGCAACAGGGACGGCGCAGCAGTCGGGTCATTTGCCCGGTTTTTCCCATGTCGCCGTCGTATCCCACGCGTGCGCAGGCCGTGTCGAACTTGGCTTGGTCATGCGCAAATCGCAGGAAAAGGCCAATTGCAGGTGCCGAAGCTGTTTGTCAACGGGGTACGATGATCCGGATTGCACGCACGAGGGGTGCCAATGGTAGGATCACTGGTTCAGACAACGAGGGAGCGATATTGATGGACCGCCGCCGGTTTCTCGCGCGCGCTTCTGCGGTCGCCGCCGCATCTATGACGAGCAGCATGAGCTTCGCGCAGAAGGCCGAGACCCTCGAGCACGCCATGTCTGATGAACTGGACAAGGCAGCGCTCGCGAAGGAGGCCGTCGAGCCGTGGTTTTGCCATGTGGGTGACGGTGGTCAAGGTCTCAGCTTGGGCGTTAAGCTCATGGGAGACGACCCGAGGCTGCCGAAGATGCCGGCGGCGCCGACGCTCATGGACTTCTACGAGCTGCGCTTTGCGCCGGCCCGGCACGTGCTGCAGAGCGCCGACTTGGCGCTTGAAAACGGTTATCCGGAGAAGATCGTGATGGCCTGTCTGCTGCACGACATTGCGGTCGGCAACTTCATCCGCACCGACCACGGGTACTGGTGCGCGCAGATGATGGAACCCTACGTGGATGAGGAGGTTTGCTGGGCGATCCGTAACCATCAGGCGTTGCGCTTCTATCCCGACGATTCGGTCGGTTACGGCTACCCGGAGCTGTACGATCGCCTCTTCGGCGAAGATTACCGGCCCGAGCCCTACATCGAGGCAGCCTACCGCGCCGCGCGCAACCACAAGTGGTACATGACCTCTCGGCTGATCACCGTCAACGACCTGTACTCGTTCGACCCGGACAAGGACGTGGAGGTCGAGAGGTTCACCGACATCATGGGGCGCAATTTCAAGCACCCGAAAGAAGGACTCGGGTTCGACGGCACGCCGGTTGCGCACATGTGGCGCAGCATCATCTGGCCCAACAATTTCTTGTAGGGAGACATGTCCGACGGGTCATCTCCCGCTGAATACGGGCTCGTAGTTCTCACTCATAGAGCTTGAGGTCGGACTTTTGAGTGGCGGCTAAGCGAACCGTTGCCGACGAAACCGTTGAAAGCCACCGAACGTCGTTTTGTGCCCATAAGAGACATTCAAAGAAGTCAGTTACACTGCGTTGGCTTGATCTGTTCGAGATGTCGACCGCCCGTCGGCTTGCGGCCGCCTGGGTCTATCGCAGGTTCACAACGGTTTCGTCATCCGAACGGACAATGACGGTATGAACCAGAGCTTCGGCCACTCCGACTCGACGTTCCATCCGCGGCGCTCGTAGAATCGGCGAGCCACCTCATTCTTAGTTGAAACGTCCAGGGATAGTCGAGTCGATCCGCTCGCGCGAGCCTGCTCTTCAAAGGAGTCCATCAAGACGGAGCCGACCCCAACGCCGCCAAGGCCCTTTATGATGATAGCCCCCGCGGCCTGTGGGGTTC
>JAPUIA010000108.1 GCA_027297435.1 Gammaproteobacteria bacterium
TCCTCGTCACGCGCGACACCATCGGCGACGCGTTAGACGCGGACGTGCGCTTTACGGACCAAGAGCGTTGCGCGCTTGCCGAACGCCTCTTCGATCGCGCCTGTAGCAGCGGCTAAACCTCGCGACGGGATCATCTTCGACTTACACATCAAGCGCAACGATACGCCTTCGCAAGCCACCGAAACGTATGTGAAATTGGACTCCCCCGGCACGTTGACCCGTTGTATGACGTGGTCGACCTACGGCTCAAGCAGGTGCTCGAAGAGGATCTCCAACGCCTTGTCGGGATTGCGCGCTACGTAAGCCAACGAGCGTCTATATAGGCTGGATTGATTTTCGTCTGCGTCGGTGACGGCCGTCTTATTGATCAATAGCGACGCAAGTCCGTGGACACCGGCCCAGATGACGCCGCCGAGTTGCACCGCAGTCATGTCCATCTCGCGAGCCTCGATCAACTCTTCGAGGACTTCGAGCACAACGCTGTAGCAATCGGCGCCCGCTCGTTCCAACTCGGGATAGTCGGAGAAGTCCGCCAGCATCGAACCGAACATGAGGTTGTAGCTGGTCGGGTTGTTCACTGCGTAATCCACATAAGCCCGACCCATCGCCCTGAACCGTTCTTCGAGCGTCATCTCCGGACGCATGCCTGCCCGAGTGGCACGCTCGAGTTCCCGAAACCCCCGGGTGGCAAGCGCCGCGAACAGACATTGTTTGGACGGGAAATGCCGATAGGGTGCGGTGGCAGACACGCCGGCTTCGCGAGCGAGCGCCCGCAAGCTCAGGCTTTCAGTGCCCTCGGCGGCAATGTGCCGCAACGCGGCCTCCATGAGCGTTTCGGCCAAATCGCCGTGGTGATAGTGGCTATGGGTTTCGCTACTCACCCTGACCACTCAATTTCTGTGTTACCGTTGGTAACAGATGTTGACATTGCTAACATAACGCGTATTATCGACGCCAATGTTAACAATGTAAACATCTGTTCACCAGATATGGACACTAAGACCCTTATCACCGTCGCCTTCGGGTTGTTCGCAGCCCAAGGCCCCGTACAGGCGGACACCACCGTTGCCCTCCTCACTATACAAGAGCAGTCGGCGTACACCACCACCCGCACCTACGCCGGTCGATCCGTTGCCGGGCGGGCTTCCGAACTCGGCTTTAAGCGTGGCGGGGAAGTGGCCGAGATCGCGATCGACATAGGCGATGCCGTAGCCGAAGGCGATCTGATCGCAAGACTTGATACCCGCAGTTGGGAAGCTGCACTTGCTCAAGCGCGCGCTAACGTGCAGCTTGCAGCGGCCAACCTCCAGGCCGTAGGAGCTGAAACCCAGCTCGCGCGCCAGACCGAGCAGCGCTTTCGGTCGCTACGCGAATCCGGACATACCTCAGAGCAACTCTACGACGAACAACGCCTGTCACTGCGCGCAAAGAGCGCCCAAGTGAATGTGGCGAAAGCGAACTTGCAGAGCGCCAAAGCCGCCCAACTTGCCGCCGAGATCGTGCTACACGAGGCGCGCATCTACGCACCTTTCAGCGGTACGATTCAAGCAAGGTACTTGGACGAAGGTAGCCAGACCGCGCAGGGCGCAGCCGTCGTCAGGCTGGTGGAAACCGCCCGCATCGAAGCACACATCGGATTGCCGCAGAAAGTCGCGCGTTCTCTGACACCTGAGGCCGAGTACCAGATATTCTGGGAAGATCGACACTCCCCCGCCCAGCTCATCGCGGTACTCCCAGAGATAGATCCCGCAAGTCGTACCGTCACGGCCATACTCAACATCGACGCACCGGACATCCCGCTCGGTGCCGTGGTGGAACTCGAGCTTCGACAGTCCGTGCCCGCCCTCGGTTTCTGGGTTCCCGTCGCAGCGCTCACCGAAAGCGATCGTGGATTATGGGGCGTATACGTTGTCAACGATCAAGCAAAGGTGGAACGCCGAGTCGTCGAGATCATCCACACGGAGTCGGAACGAGCCTACGTACGCGGGACCCTTGAGGATGCAGATCGCATCGTGCGAACAGGTGTACAGCGCATCGTGCCCGGACAGCAGGTCACGACTGAAATCGCTGATTCTTTGAACACGGGCGGCGGTTAAGCACACCGATGGGAAACGCCTTCTACACCAACCCGCGCCTGTCGGCCCTGTTGGTTTTGTTCATCATGGTGGTCGGTGGTATGTCGCTTGCGACCCTGGCCCGCCAAGAAGATCCGACGATGACCAAACGCTGGGGCGGCGTGTCGACCTTCTTACCAGGTGCGACCGCCGAACGGGTGGAAAGCCTCATCAGCGAACCGCTGGAAACCAAACTGCGCGAGATTCCCGAAATCGAGGTCATCAGTTCGAAGTCGCGCGCGGGGTATTCGTTGATCGACATCGAGCTGTCCGATCGGGTACCGCCCGATCAGGTGGAGATTATCTGGTCGGAGATTCGTGACAAGCTAACGGAAGCCCACGTCAACTTACCGATAAGCACGTCGGTGCCGGAAGTCATCGCACGACAACCGATCGCTTCCACCTTGATCTTGGCGTTGACCTGGCAACAGGCATCGGAACCGGAGATGGCGATACTCTCGCGACTCGCACAATCGCTCAATATTCGCCTCGCCAACGTCTCCGGTACCGAAGAAACGGAGATCTACGGCGAGATCGAAGAGGAAGTGTTGGTCACTCTGCATCCAGCCAAGTCCGCGGCCGCTAACCTTACCGTTGCGGAAATCGGTGCACTGATTCGCGCAGCCGACACCAAAAATGCCGCCGGTCGGTTACGCAACGCCACTGCCGATATATTGGTCGAGGTGGACGCTGAACTCAGTTCGCCAGAACGCATCGCCCGCATCCCATTGAAGGAATCTACCAACGGGGCCGTATTACGGGTCAGTGACATCGCCGAGGTGCGCAAATTCCAGGTCGACCCGCCCGCGACTCTCGCCTACCACGGCAAAGAGCGATCGGTATTCATCAAGGCCAAGATGGCGCCAGGGCTCCAGATCGGTGGTTGGATCAACGACGCGATGGTTGTCGTGGACGCCTTCAACGCCGAACTGCCCGGAGGCATCTCGCTCGACGTGGTCTACAACCAGAACGAATACACCGCCGAACGCATGAGCACGCTGCTCATGAATCTGATGTTTGCGCTCGCCATCGTGATGCTCGTGCTGGTCTGGTTCATGGGCATACGTTCCGCGTTGACGGTGGGCGTAGCGCTGCCGCTGGCCGCAGGTATGGTCATTATCTGCATGCGGTTCATGGACATCCCGCTGCATCAGATGTCTATCACCGGTTTGATCATCTCGTTGGGACTGCTCATCGACAACGCTATCGTCGTCGTTGAAGATTACAAATTGCGGCGCCGCGATGGCAGCGCCATCGCTGATGCGATCCGCAAAGCCGTTGGGCATCTTGTCATACCGCTCGGCGCATCTACCGCCACCACGGTATTCGCTTTCCTGCCGATTGCACTGGCCCCTGGCGGTATCGGCGACTTCACCGGGACGATCGGTTTGTCGGTGGCACTAGCCGTCACCAGTAGTTTTCTACTCTCCATGACTGTGGTACCCGCCGTTGCGGGATTTCTCGAGCGCCGTTGGCCGGACGATGGCGGAAACGCTTGGTGGCAGTCGGGCTATTCGAACACGAAGTTGACCCTCTGGTATGAGCGCAGCATTCACACGGTGCTGAGAAAACCGGCACTCGGCATCGCGCTTGGTTGCATGCTGCCACTGATTGGCTACTTGTTGGCGCCAACACTGACCATGCAGTTCTTTCCACCAGTGGATCGCAATCAGTTCCAGGTACAAATCTCACTACCGGCGCAGGCTTCGGTGTGGGAAACCAAGAAGGCGGTGGATACCGCCGAGTCGATTCTGCGACGCTACCCCGAAGTGGTCGATACCCATTGGACCTTGGGCGAAGGTGCGCCGAGGGTCTTCTACAACGTCATGGTGTTGAATGAAGGCATCGCGAGCTTCGCCGCCGGTTGGGTGGACACGACCTCGGCCGAGGCTACCCGAGAGATGCTCATTGGCTTGCAATCGGAACTGTCAGCGGCATTGCCAAACGCCGAGGTGTTGACGCTACCGTTCGAACAGGGGCCGCCTTTTGAAGCGCCTATCGCATTCCGGGTGGTTGGACCGGATTTCAATCAGTTGCGGGTACTGGGCGATGAGTTGCGTCTGTACCTCACGGAAGTCGATGACGTCACGTTTACCCGGGCGAGCCTTACGGCGGCGGAGCCCAAGCTCGTCTTCGTCCCGAATGAGAATCTCACCGCGTCCGCCGGCTTGAGCACCGGCGATCTAACCCGCCGTCTCAATCAATCACTGGTCGGCGTTTCCGCGGGCACGGTGCAGGAGGCGAACACGGAGCTCAACGTACGCGTGCGCGTGCAGAATCAACGACGCGACGACGTCAGTGATCTCACGACCATGCCCTTGATCACCCGCAACGGCGGCAGTGTTCCGCTAGACCAACTCGGCTCGTGGCAATTGCGTCCGAGCGCTACCACCATCGATCGATACCAAGGCGAACGCATCAGCGAAGTGCTTGCCTTCCTCACCCCCTATACGTTACCCGCGAGTGTGATGGAGAAATTTCAGGAACGTTTGGCAGCGAGCGATTTCAAGGTACCTGCGGGTTACCGCTTGGATATTGGCGGTGAATCCGAGCAACGCTCAGAGTCGATGGCCAACCTGATGTCGTCCTTTGTGGTGTTCGCGATTGCCATGGCGGCGGTCGTGATCCTGGCGCTGAACTCATTCCGTCAGGCGGCCATCATCGCGCTGGTCGCGGTACTCAGTTTTGGTCTCGCGCTCTTCGGCGTGCGTCTGTTCGGCTACCCCTTAGGGTACATGGCGCTCATCGGCTCGCTCGGCATGGTCGGCCTCGCGATCAACGGCGCCATCATCGTCATGTCCGCGCTGAAGGCTGACGAAGCGGTCTCCGCAGGCAGCCTCACGCGGGCACGTGAGGTGGTGGTGGACGCTACGCGACACATCGCCTCGACCACGGTGACGACCATCGGCGGCTTCCTGCCCTTGATCGTCTCGGGTGGCACGTTCTGGCCACCGCTCGCCACCTCCATTGCCGGCGGTGTTGCCGGGTCGGCAATCATCGCCTTGTACACGGTGCCGGCCATCTACATGCTGATCGTGCGAAGATCCAACAGCGTGATTCACGTACAACCACTGATGTCGGTGGCACCGGATCCGGAGATGACCCGCCTAGCATCGTAGCTTCCCACGCTGGTCTGAGCAGTTCGGGATACTGATTTCCCCGGCGATGATAGCCCCTCCCCTAACCTACTCGCGCCAGGTAAGCAGCAACTCCGGTTTACCTTCCATCATGACGGCCCCGGGCATTACTCGCAGGCGCCACGGCTCGAGCTTCAAGCCCGCAAAGCCCGGTGAGGTAGCATTGTCCCAACCCGGAATGATGGCAGGGTCGTAGC
>JAPUIA010000109.1 GCA_027297435.1 Gammaproteobacteria bacterium
GTCGGCGAGCTGTGGGTGAAAGGCCCGAACATCACCCCGGGCTATTGGAATCGACCCGATGCCAACGAATCTTCGTTTACCGACGGTTGGCTGCACACGGGGGATGCGGCATACCTCGATGCCGATGGTTTCCTGTACATCGTCGACCGCTGGAAGGACATGTACATCTCAGGTGGCGAGAACGTCTATCCGGCCGAGATCGAAAACGTGATCTATCAGCTTAGCCAAGTATCTGAAGTCGCCGTCATTGGCGTTCCGGATGACCGTTGGGGCGAGGTAGGCCAAGCCGTAATCGTCCTGAAGCAAGACGTAAAGTTGACCGAAGAACAAGTGCTCAAGCATTGCAGCGAACAGCTGGCTAAATTCAAACAACCGAAGTCCGCGCGATTTATCGGCGAGATTCCGCATAACGCGACGGGCAAGGTGCTCAAACGCGAGTTGCGCAAGTCGGTATAGCCTACCCGGTACTCTGATTGTGCAGTTGGTGCACCATACGAACCGCCGACTCTTGGCCGCTGTAATAACCACGAACGACGCCGACTTCTTCGAAGCCGTGAGCCCGATAGAACCTACGCCCACCCCGGTTGTTCAGTCGCGTCTCGAGGGAGACGCAACCCACGCCGGCGACGATGGCAGTCTCTTCGAGCCACTCGAGAAGTTGCGAGCCGATCTTTTGCCTTCTTCGATCGGGTTGAACGGCAAACAGCAGTAAGTGTGCCACTTCCAATCCGTACTCCATGATGCCAAACGCGACAACGGTCTGCGCGTTTTTCACGACCGCGACATTTCGGTCCGGGCACCGAATGGACTGGATGATGCGTCCCTGTTTCCAGCTCCATCCCAGATCGTGCTCGATCAGTTCTTTCGACATCCGCGAAATCTGTGCTGCATCGGTGTGCCGGGCCAGAACGACTTGGCTTTCCCGGATCATGAACGACTACGTATTTCGCTAAACGCAAGTTCGGAATCGGCGCGCATTCTGATGATCTTCCCAAACAACACTCTGGAGTGTAGCCCAGACCGATGTTGATACACATTCTTACCGACTGGGTAAAACTATTGATCGATCTGAAAATAGCGGCTATACACAGTGGTGAACGGTAGTCTTGAGCATTCAAAACTGATAGTAGAACCCCCATTCCCAGCTTACGACGGCGACGAGCCCTTCATCTTCGTCAGCTACGCGCACGACGATTCGAGTCGCGTCTTCAAGGAGCTGGCATGGCTACGAGAAGCGGGCGTAAACATCTGGTACGACGAAGGCATCGCACCCGGTAGTCATTGGCATGAAGCACTAGCGACCGCGATCGATGGTTGTGCCCTGTTCGTCGTCTTTCTCACCAAACAATCGGTGCGATCCGAAAACTGCGTCAATGAAATGGATTACGCGCTTGGCAAGCATCGCCCGTTCTTATGGGTCGAGCTCGAACCGGTCGAGCTTCCTCACGGTGTCGAGCTAAGCATCGGTAACCGACAGGGCCTATTGAAGCACCGACTCAACGAGCCGGACTATCGGCAGAAATTACTCCGCGCAGCACAGCACCCATCGACGACGGCGAGTCGGCACTATCAACCGATAGCAAACGTTGTGCGTCGACCCTGGCGTACAGCCACAATCGTTGGCCTCGTGATAGCCATCCTCGCTGTCGGCTACCTGTTTCGTGGCGAAGAGACGCGACCCGACATCACAAGTATTGCCGTCCTGCCGTTCCAGAACCTGTCGGGGGACGTTGCGCAAGACTATCTCGCCGATGGATTGGCCGACGAACTCATCAATCAGCTAGGCCGGGTACCGGCACTCAGTGTCGCGTCGCGAACTTCTTCGTTCTATTACAAGACGCATCCGCTTCTCATGGAAGACATTCGCCAGCGTCTTGGTGTTGCCCACGCCGTAGAAGGTAGTGTGCTGAAAGGCGACCAATATTTGACGATCAATACCAATCTATTCGACACGGATACCGGCCGCCAAGTGTGGTCCGATAGCTACGACACCAACGTGGACCGCGTAAGCGACATTCCGGCCGAGGTCGCGCAACGAATCGTCGACGTGTTGGTGCCGGATGCAGTGCCCGAAGCATTGCTGGCAAAGAGTCCCCAGGTGAAAGCTGCGGCGTATCATGCCTATCTAAAAGGCCTCGACTACCTTCGACGTCCACCGGCACCCGCGGCGTTGAACGCTGCCATCGCACACTTCGAGCAGGCTCTCAAAGAGGCGCCTGACTACGCGCGCGCCTACGCCGCGCTATGTGAAACGCACCTCGCTTTTTATCGCATGGTAAGAAGCGAAGATGCCGAAACCCACTTCAACGCGGCGCAAGGGTTCTGCAAACAGTCGCTAACCCTCGACAACACGTTGTGGGAGGGGCGCCAGTCCCTCGCAACCCTGTATCGACACGTGGGTCGATTGGAAAACGCACTGGACGAAATTCGTTTGGCGGATGCACTCCACCCAAACACCGCATCGGTACACCACGAACTCGGTAAGACCCTCGCCGAGTTGGACGCACCCGTACAAGCAGAAAACGTTTTGAAACGAGCTATCGCGCTGGATGCGGGTTTTTGGGGTGGCTACGCCGATTTGGGTGATTTCCTTTATGTACGTGGGCGGTATGCCGAGGCGCTCGAGCAGTTCTCGAAGGTTCACGAGTTGAGCCCAGACAACGGCCTGGCGCTGGTGAGCCTGGGCGCCGCGCACTATCTGCTCGACGATCGAGACGCTGCCGAGGCTGTTTGGCGCCTGGCGGTGACTGAACATGCCGGCTCTGAATCCCGACCATACTGGCAAGCGGCGACCTGGCTCGGCATCAACCAGCTCCTGCTCGGATGCTTCGATGCAGCCGCTTACTGGCAGCGACAGGCCATCTCGGTATCACCCAACGATCATCGCCTTTGGGGACGGTATGCCGAATCATGCCAGTTGCAGACGGCCGACGTGTTGTCCGACTCCGCGAGCGACGCCTATGCACGAGCAATAGCGCTTGCCGAAGCAGAGCTGCAAAACAATTCGAATGATTGGGAATCCCTAGGCTTTTTGGCCATGTATCGATCGAGAACGGGTGTGGTGGAGGAGACTCGTGAGCTGGTCGACAGAATGCTTGGACTGCAACCCGAGAATCCGGATGCATTAGAGATCGCCCTACACGTCGCCGTACAAACAAGCGACGAAGACTGGCGAAACGATCTCACACGACGCTTGCTCGCGCTGGGGTTCCCTCGGCAGTTGTTGGACCGCGATCCTTTCCTTGGAGAGGCTCAGGTCTGTCCCGATCGTGCGGATCTGACGGAAACTTGGGATTGCACGCGCGACGGCACTGAGTAGTAGGGACTTCTTCGCAGTCGTTGATCTCTTAAAGGGTAATGGGTAATACTTCCATTACTTTAAGATACCTAACGTCGAATCATCATGGCTGACTCCGACATCTCAATCGCCATCAGCAAGTTAACCAGCAAATACCAAGCGACTGTGCCGAGGTCCGTGCGCGAAGCGCTTGCTCTGAAAGCCGGCGACCGGATCGCGTTTGAAGTGTGCGACGGCGAGGTGAAGCTTAGGAAAGCACAATCCATCGATCTCGAATACCTGGCCTCAGTGGAGTCGGGATTGGGTGAGTGGAACTCAGACGAAGACGCACGATCCTACGATGACCTTTAGTGCTTTCGACGTCGTAGTGGTCCCCTTCCCCTTCACCGATCGGCTGCAGGCGAAACGCCGGCCGGCTTTGGTCATCTCACGGTCGCGCCCTTTCAACAGCCGCTCAGGTCATTCGATCATGGCTATGATCACTAGCCAAAGCCACGAAGGCTGGCCGCTGGATGTTGACATAACAAACCTGGACGCCGCCGGTTTGCCTGCTCCTTCAATCGTGCGCATGAAACTCTTTACCCTCGACCACGGGCTAGTACTCCGAAAAATCGGCAAGCTGTCGCGGGCCGACAGCCAAAACGTCAAATCGAGTTTGAGGCGACTGTTGCCGCTGTCACGTTGATACTGAGCACCCTACAAGGACCTTGATCCACCAGGATTGCAGTAATAGTGTGTTGCTCAAGCGGTTAACCCTAATTCGACATAAATGTGCAAGCGCAGACGTTCTAGAACATGCAAGATGCGTGCTCGCACAGGTTTTCGCGAGGGAGCGTACCCAGCCGTACGTGACCTGAGCGAAAACCGAGCAAGTGCGTAGATTGCCTGTTATAGAACGAGCCGAAGGCGGTGTGCGCCGTAGCTTTATGTCGAATTAGGGTTAAGTTCAGACAACACCAAAGCGCTATATTGGGTCTTGCAGAATAACCGACAAAACTGAAAGGAGGCTTGCATGAGCTCCATGATGGAAGAGCAGGCGGAAGTAGACCAACTACCCTTGGACGAGATGGACGTCAGCCAAGCGTCACTGTATCGCGATGACACCTGGCGGCCGTGGTTTGCACGGTTACGCCGCGAAGCGCCCGTGCACTATCTTGCCGACAGCGACAACGGCGCGTTTTGGTCGGTGACCACGCACCCGCTGATTAAGGAAGTGGACACCAACCACGAAGTGTTCTCTTCGGAAGCCGGTGGCATTGCCATCGTGGACTCTCGAGCCGATGCCGGACCCGAAGAACTCGCCATCGAAAGCTTCATCCAGATGGACCCACCGCACCACGCTGATCAACGCAAAACCGTTACACCGTCTGTCACGCCGAACAACCTGGCGAAATTCGAACCTCTGATCCGAGAGCGGGTCATCGACATCCTCGAGAATCTGCCGGTGGGGGAGACCTTCGACTGGGTGGACAAGGTGTCTATCGAGCTGACGGCCCGCATGTTAGCCACGCTCTTTGACTTTCCCTATGAGGACCGCCGCAAACTGGTCTACTGGTCGGATATCACCACGGCGGTGCCGCAAGTGACTGGGGATACCGGCATCGACATGAAGAAACGCCATGAAGAACTTCAAAAGTGTGCCCAAGCCTTCTATCAGCTCTGGTTCGAGCGAGCCGCACAGAAACCCAAGTTCGACCTAATCTCAATGCTTGCCCATGGCGAAGCAACCAAGGACATGCATGAGAACCCGCTACTGTTTCTCGGCAACATCCTGCTCCTGATCGTCGGCGGCAACGACACCACGCGCAATAGCATCAGCGGCGGCGTTGTTGCACTGAACGAATACCCTGACGAGTACCAGAAGCTTCGTGACAATCCCGCGCTCATTCCGAACATGGTCTCCGAGTTTGTCCGCTGGCAAACCCCCGTAATTCATATGCGTCGCACAGCCCTTCAGGATTTCACTTTATCCGACAAGATGATCAAAGAAGGTGACAAAGTCATCATGTGGTATCTATCGGGCAATCATGACGAGGACATTTTTCCGGATGCGGATCGCCTCATCATCGACCGCCCAAACGCTCGGAATCACGTCTCCTTCGGCTTCGGCATTCATCGCTGCATGGGTAACCGTCTGGCCGAGATGCAGCTGCGTATTCTCTGGGAAGAGATCGTCGCGCGTTTCCATACGGTGGAGCTCACCGGGGATGTCGAACGGCTACCCAATAATTTCATCCGCGGAATCAAGCAGGTTCCGGTGCGGTTACACCCAATCTAGATACCATGGAAACGTAGGCCCGCGATAGGTTGTAGAGGTGCCTATACCCATACCGCGTACCTATCCAACCGCTTGAGCGTATCGGACGTGTCCTGGGGCGGTACCATGAGTATGACGCGCTCGGCCTCGGTTTCCCTAAACCGCTTGACGACGGCATCTTTCGGCGGCGGCGCGAACACCGACACCGAAATGGACGCCGGATCACGGCCCGCTTCTTCGGCAAACGCTTTCAATCTTTGCATGCCATCGAACACCCGATCCGGATTCATAGCACGAGGCAACCAGCCATCCCCGATGCGCACGATGCGTCGCAGCGTGTGATCGGTCTCGCCACCGAGGATCAGCGGGGGGTGCGGTTTTTGCACGGGCTTGGGCCACGACCAAACCGCGTCGAATTTTTCGAACTCGCCGTCGAACGAAGCCTCGTCGTTCGTCCATATCTCCCGCAGGGCCGCCATCTGCTCCTCGAGTTTCCTGAAGCGGCTTGCGTACTCGGTGCCGTGGTTCTCCATTTCTTCACGATTCCAACCGGCGCCTAGACCGAGGAGCACCCGACCCCCCGAAATGTGGTCGAGCGTTGCGACGGTTTTCGCGATCGTCAACGCCTGATGTTCGATCAGCAGACAGATGCCGGTCGCCAGTTTCAGCTTGGTCGTCACGCCCGCCGCCATGGCGAGCGCCACGAACGGGTCGAGCGTGTGGCTGTATTCCTTGGGCAGTTCGCCGCCGCCCGGGTACGACGTTTGCCGGTTCACGGGAATATGTGTGTGTTCCGGCACCCAAATGGAGTCGAAGCCGCGCTCTTCGGCAGCGACTGCGAGCTGGTCGATCGGCATGGAATAGTCGGTGATGAACGGAAATAGTCCGATGTGCATTGGCGCCCTTCCTACCATGGTATTCTTGTCCGGCATTCTGAAGGAGAAGATGCGGATGGCCAACCTGCCACTGTGGAAGGTACCCATCGTCGACTACGGGCCCGACGAGGACGCGATGGTCCGTTATCGGGCCGAAGGCGAAAAACGTGCGTTCGCGTTGGGTAACCGCGGGCCGATTCGTTTCGATGCCAAGGGCAATCTCGACCCCGATATTTTGGATGCCTATTCACGTTGCGGTTTCTACGTGTTCAAGGACGTTCTGGCCGCGGACGAACTGGACGATATCGAACGCGACGTCGCGGACATGTTAGAGCGCGTACCCGTCGCCAAAGACGCAGAGCTGGATAGCCGAGGGCGTTCGGCGCTGGGTGTTGGTCACAAGGCGCGCAACGTCGTCTGGGTAAAGCCACTCTCCGATCCCATCGGAGGCACCGATGCCTCGTACGGTCGTCATCCGGCGAAGATGCAAGAACTGAAACCACCCGCCGAAGCCCCGGAATACATTCCTCAATTGGTACTGGGTTCGCTGCAGTTTTCCGATGCTTGCCTGCGCGTATATGGCCACCCACAGTTGCTGGCGGTCGCGGCCGCAATCAACGGCGAAGACTTCACGCCGTTCAACGAGGCCGTGTGGATCAAGCATCCA
>JAPUIA010000011.1 GCA_027297435.1 Gammaproteobacteria bacterium
TCGTTTTGAAACTGATGTAATTTGACCAGTAACAGGCACCCATCATCGCCAAAAGGCGCATGTATATAACCTTCAGGATTGCGAAGATAGCTGCCTGCTGGAAAATCGCCACTTTCGTCAGAAAACGTCCCCTCCAGGACAAAGATTTCCTCCCCCAAAGGATGACCATGTGTAACAAAACTAGCACCGGCGTCATAACGAACAACACTCGTTGCGTGGCCACGCTCAGCTTCTTCTCTTGCAAGGGGTTTTCGCCAAATGCCTTTATGTGGGCTTGCCAACCACGCTTGCTGCTGCGTATCAATGACGACTCGTTGGTCAAATTCCATGTTTAACATCGGAATTATTCGCTTGGTAGTTCAAAACGGATGGCAAAGTTAATGTCTTTGTCGATTCTTTCTAACATCGGTCGATATATCTCTAGTTACGACCCCGCCATTAGTGAGCGTCGTATATCCGAATGTCAGGGTCCGTTTCCAATAGGGGGCCAAGTTCACCGACAACATCGTTGCTGAAGATTGCGCTTTTTATATAAGCTTCAGCGGCTTCCTTACTTGAGAATCCATGAAGAACCTGAACGTCTTCATCTCTAACCAACAGAGATTTGGATTCTGCGCCTGGGACTGTGTTTAGAAATGGTTCTAGATATTTTGTATAAACTCCAGCAGCAGCTTCTCTATTGCCGTCTGCTACTTGAAGTGTGATTTGCAGATAACTTTTCATGATTCACCTCCGTAATAGAGATCTTGAAATTGACTAAAATGCTCTAGCTGCTGGAATAATATTTGAATCCGTTTTTGTATGGAAATTGATTAAAAAAATACTATTGATAGAGTTGGTGAATATATAAAGATCACCATGAATCTTGCTCCCGGACAAAGTCATGGTTGCAAGCGGAGAGCTGGTGCCAGTTTACCGACTCCTTTTATTGGTTCCCGTTTTTGATCGCGGGTTGACGGTCAACGTGACGCAACCCGACAGCGTGCTTTCTTCGTCGAGATCGAGTTTGGTCAGGGGATGTTTGACCAACCACTTTTTGGGAATGGAAAGGCTTACCCGCCCGTTCTTCACAGAAGCCCCGACATGCGGCAGGGGCTCCGGCACGCGACTGCGATGCAAAACCACAGCGATTCTTAACAAGGTGGTCAGCCGTGTGATTCTTTTGTCGTTCAAAGCATCGAATCCCGGTTCGTTGATCGGAAATTTACGACGATGCGCTCGGACGATGCTGGCAAGTTGATTTTGATCTAGTCGCGAAAAACCGGGCATGTCCATGTTGGCCAGCAGGTAGCCACCGTGCCGGTGGTATTGGTTGTGCGCAATGTCCATGCCGATCTCATGGAGATCGGCCGCCCAGCCCAAGAGCAATTTGTCTGCCGGTTCTTGCAGGCGCCAAGCCACGGCCACCTGAGCGAGTAGGCTGAGCGCGGTATCGCGAACCCGGTTCGCGTGTGCGCGATCGATGTGATAGCGGGTAATGAGGTCGGTTACCGTGGTTTCGCGGATATCGTGGTGCTGTACTCGACCTAGGAGATCTTGCATCAGACCTTCGCGCAGCGCGCCTTGAGAAGGCTGAATGAGCTTGATCCCAAGTGTCCCGATAACGGCGGTCAATACCGCCAACCCACCTGCGAAAAAGGGGCGGCGTTCATCCGCAAGCCCGGGCAGATCGAGTTTGTCGATGGCTCCGGCGGCGATGACTTTGTTGACCACGGTTTTCAAACCCCTGCTGGTCACGCCGCTGGGGTCCTCCAGCACGTCGCGCAGAGCAAGAATCGTCCCGGAGGCTCCGATGACGGTGTCCCAACCCGACGATCGGTATTGTTCCTGGATGGGTTCAAGCTCCTGCTTAACGTGGTTCACGGCGTTTTGAAAACTGCGTTTGGTGACGCAGCCGTCTTTGAAGAAGCGCTTTGACAAGCCCACGCAGCCAACGTCTAGGCTTTCCATTATTTCAGGCTGAAAGCGGCTACCGAGAATGAGTTCGGTGCTGCCGCCGCCGATATCTATGACCAGACGTCGTTCATGATTATCTTCGAGAGCGTGCGATACGCCGAGATAGATGAGACGGGCCTCTTCGCGACCCGAGATAATTTCGACCGGGTAACCTAAGGCTGCTTCAGCTTGTACGATGAACGCACTGGCATCGCTGGCTTTGCGCAGCGTATTGGTACCGACGACCCGCACGTTGTCACGGTGCAGGTGCCGCAGTCGCTGGCCAAAACGATGCAGACAGTCCATGGCACGCTCGGTGACGGATTCCGAGAGTTGGCCATCATCGTCCAAGCCCTCGGCGAGGCGCACCATCTCCTTTATCTTGTCGACAACCTGAACACGACCGCCGGCTTCTTGGGCGACGATCAGGTGGAAACTGTTGGAACCGAGGTCGAGGGCGGCGAGTTGGCGAGGTGACGCGCTTACCGGATCACCAACGGGATGAACGTCGGAACGGCTCCCGGGATGAGGATTGACTTCAGCCATGCATCGACCAATGCAGCAAAGTCGTATTTTACCGGCTGGACGAATTAACGCTAGCGGTACTCAGCGCTGGGCGTAAATCGATGGCGGCAGAGGACAGTCGAGCGTCGCGGCAACGCCATGCAACAGCGCCCCCTCCCGCGGCGTGACGTGTCCGTCCGCCAAAACCGTCGCAGCCAAGGCCTTGATGAGTTTCGGTTTGGCTAGGGGTTTGAGACGTCGCAACTTCTCCAGCGCATCGTTGAGAGATTCGAAGTTGGGGTCTGGGTCGGTGTGCATGGGCAACGATAGCTGAAGTACCGACGCGCCTTCGGCGTAAGCCTGCTGTTGGTCCGCAAGCTCATCCCGACCAACGCGCGCCAGCGCCGAAAGCAATACCGCACTCTCGTTGGGTAGTTTGTCAGTCGATTGGTAGCGCGCACGCACTCGCCTCAGGCCTTCGAAATGGGGCTTGAGTTCCTTTGTCAGCACGCGATGTAGGACCCATTCGAACAGATCAATTTGATTGTCCGCCTTGATCAATGCCACCGCGTTGGCGATGAACCGTTGGTATTGTTGGTGAGATAGTTCCTTCAGCGTCGGCACGGTAAGTTCCAACAACATCAGTCTGTGTTGCTCGTCGGCCCCTTCAAGTGCCTGCCAAAGTGCCATGACGTGTTGCGGTACGCCGTTTTCAGCTGCTTGTTCGATAAACGTGAACTGATGGGCTCTTAGTTCGTCGTCGTGGTCGAGCAGCATGGCGTAGACCAACGCCCTTGCCGCCCAGGGGTCGTCCGCGGCGCGGCGTACGGCTGCGTCGGTGCTGTCGATCAGAACCCTGGCGGCAGTTAGAGCTTCTTGGGAGGTGGTGCCGATCGCGTCCACCAACTGGTCCGGGCTTGCCTGTACGGTCGCCGAGGTGCTCGCAAATCCTTGAACGGATGGATGATCGGGTGCCATCGACTCCGCGCTGATGGTTTCGTCGACCGACGGAAACTTGCCATCCCAATTCGGCTGTATGGCGCGGATGCGTTGCTCGAGCGGTGGGTGGGTCGACATCAAACGGTTGAGAAACAGCTCGCGGCTCTGGCCGAAGAACATATGGCTGACCTCTTGCGCATTGGCCGCGCGCATTGTCGAGCCGTGACTCAGTCCACCGATCTTCTTCAACGCCTCGCCAATACCGTCCGGGTTGCGCGTGAACTGTACGGACGCAGAATCTGCCAGGTATTCACGTTGTCGACTGACGCCCGCCTTGATGAGATTGCCAAAGAACGTGCCGCTAAAGCCGATGATCACGAGACCCAACCCCATCAACATCAAAGGTGCCCCGTTCTTTCGCGAGAGGCCGCCCATGCGCAAGATGCCGTAACCTACGATGCCGATGAATAGAATCCCGTGAAGTATGGCGATCAGCCTAAGGTTGATGTTGGTATCGCCGTTCAGGATATGGCTAAACTCGTGCGCGACCACGCCTTGCAGTTCATCGCGGGTGAGATGGTCGATGGTTCCCTGGTTGATCCCGATGATGGCGTCGTCCGTGGTGAATCCCGCGGCAAATGCGTTGATGCTGGGTTCGGGGATGAGATAGACGGGTGGCACCGGCATGCCCGAGGCGATCGCCATCTCCTCGACGACGTTCAGCAAGCGGCGTTCCCCGTGGTTGGTGGTGTTGTGGTTGATCTGTCGGCCGCCAAGCGCCTCGCCGATGCTGCGCCCGCCACCGCTGACGGCGCGGTACTTGAAGAGGCTGGCCGCCGCGATAGCGCCGATCACGCCCAGGCTCGTCCAGATCCAAACGTCCATGGGCAGACTCGCGAACACGTCGCCGCCCGTGGTGACTTGCAAGGTGTCGCCGGTGGTGGCAATGAAGAATGCGACCAGGATGTTGGTCAAAACGATCAGCACGACGACGGCGATGCCAAAGATCAACATCAGTTGCCCCGTCTTGCGGCGGGCGTTGTCTTGGGCTTGAAAGAAGTTCACTCGAACCGCCCGAACGTTAGGTGAACTTTACCTCGGGCGCAGCTTGCATGGCCGCGCTGTCTTCGAATTCCAGCAGCGTCCCATCCTGGCTGTGACCGAAAAAGTTGGCAAACACGACCGGCGGAAAGGTTTGCTTGTACGTGTTGTAATCGGTGACTTGGTCGTTGTATGCCTGCCGTGAAAAAGCCACACGATTCTCGGTACTCGTCAGTTCTTCCGATACTTGCATCATGTTTGCGTTTGCCTTCAGGTCGGGGTAAGCCTCCATCACGACGTTCAGGCGCCCAAGTGCGCCGCCCAAAACGCCTTCGGCGCTCCCGAGTTGTTTGATGGCATCGGCATTGCCCGGATCTTGGGCAGCGGCCTGCAGGCCGGCGAGGGCCTGATTGCGCGCAGCGATGACGGCTTCCAGGGTTTCCCGTTCATGGGACAGGTAGCCTTTCGCGGTTTCGACGAGATTGGGAATGAGGTCGTAACGACGCTTGAGCTGCACTTCGATCTGCGCGAAGGCGTTCTTGAAACGGTTCTTGAAAGCGACGAGTTTGTTGTAGATCGAAACGATCCAGAACACCACGACGGCGACGACGACGAGGGTGATGATGGTTTCCATGCAGAGTCCTTTATGTCCGTACGGTTGCCCCTGCGCCGGGGAGGTTGGGTGCTGCAAACCTGCCAGCCCCGCCCTCCAGCGTTTAAGAGAGGGTTAGAGGTGCCCTTACTCTATATGAGGGCAATTTTATCCATATCAATGCCTCGAGATCATATTCTGGCCCCCAGAGCATGATTTCACTGGCTGATCGGGGTCAATCCGGCAGTCCCAGCACCCGCTTGGCGATGACGTTGAGCTGCACCTCGCTCGTGCCGCCCTCGATGGAATTGGCTTTCGAACGCAGCCATTGCCGCGTGGTGGCCAGTTCCTTCTTGTCGAACGCGGCCCCTTGCCAGCCGAGGCTTTGGGTGCCCATGGCTTCCAGCATGATTTCGTACTTGCGCTTGTTCTGCTCGGTACCGAAATACTTGAACAGGGATGCTAGATGGCCGTTGCCGCCGCCGGCTTTGGCTTCTTCACCGGCGCGCGCGAGGGTTAGCTGAAAGGCGCGGTCGTTGATGCGGTGGTCGGCTACCTTGTCGCGAATTACAGGATCGTCGATGAGGCCATCTTGTTCGCCGACGTACTGTTTGGCGATGTCCTCGAGTTTGCGTCCGGAGGTGCCGAGTGCCGAGTTGCCGCCGATACCCGCGACCATGTTGCGTTCGTGTTGCAGTAGCCGCTTGGCAATGGTCCAACCGTTGTTCAACTCGCCGACGAGTTGGTGTTTAGGCACTTTGACGTCGTCGAAGAACGTTTGACAGAACGGTGATGAACCGCTGATGAGTTCGATCGGCGAAGTCGATACGCCTTCCGATGCCATATCGAATAGCAAAAAGCTGATGCCCTGGTGTTTTGGGACGTTCGGGTCGGTGCGCACCAAGCAGAAGATCCAGTCGGCGTCATCGGCGTAAGAAGTCCAGGTCTTTGAGCCGTTGACCAGGTAGTAGTCGCCCATGTCCTCGGCCTTGGTCTGCAGCGCGGCGAGATCGGAACCGTATGCGGGTTCGGAGTAGCCCTGGCACCAACGAATTTCGCCCCGTACGATCTTGGGCAGGTGCTCGAGTTTCTGTTCTTCGTTGGCGTACTCTAAAAGCGCCGGGCCCAGCATCCAGATGCCGAAGCTATTCAGTGGCGCACGTGCCTTGATGCGCGCAAGTTCCTGCTGCAAAACCCGTTCTTCGTCGAACGACAGGCCGCCGCCGCCGTATTGCTTGGGCCAGGTCGGTGCGGTCCAGCCTCGTTCGGCCATGCGCTCCAACCAGATTTTCGAGTCGGGGTTCTTGTACTGCTCTTTGCGCCCACCCCAAATCGCTTCATCTTCGGGTGTCTGAGTACGCATCGAGGGAGGGCAGTTCTCTTTCAGCCATTCCCGGACGTCGGAGCGAAATTGTTCGGACACGGTTTTCTTCACCAGTCGGTAGAGAGCGCCATTCTAGAGAAGTTCAGTTGGCCGTGAAAGTTCGCCGCGCTATAGTGATTCGTTTGGCGTTGAGGCTCCTATGGGGCACTTCGATGAACAGGAATTCCGCACCACGATAGGGCACTTCGCGACCGGAGTCGTGATTGCGACGGGTTGCTTGGAGGGCGAGCCTTCCGGATTCACGGCACAATCGTTTTCGTCCCTGTCCCTCGACCCGCCCCTCGTCGCGCTGTGTCCGGCTAAAGCCAGCACCAGCTGGCCGAAGCTGAGAGAGAGCGGCCACTTCTGCATCAACATTCTCGGTGAAGATCAGCAGTCCGTTTGCGACATTTTCGCGCAGACGGGCATCGACAAGTTCACCGAAATCGGTTGGCAACCCGGAGAGACCGGCTCGCCTGTATTGGCCGGGGTGCTTGCCTACATCGACTGCGAGCTCGCCTTGGAGCACGACGCCGGTGATCACATCATTGCTATCGGTCGAGTCAAAGATCTGGCGGTTTTGGATGCCAACCGTGGACCGCTGATGTTTTTTCGTGGCGGCTACGGGCGGCTTGGCAAGTTTTAGATTTCAGAGCACTCGTGCACCAGCGACTCTAGCTCACTTGCCGGTAAAGTTGCCGGGCCGGCGTTCGGACACGGCGCGAATGCCTTCGTCGGCATCGTCCGTCGCGCGCAGCCATTGTTGTTCCTTGAGTTCGTGCTCTGTGGCCTCGACCACGACCGCGGCGATATCCCGACGCATCGTCGCGCGCACCGACGCGACGGCGAGCGGCGCGTTCTCCGCAATCTCGCGAGCGAGCTTGATCGCCTCGCTACGCAAGCTGTCCTGATCGGTCAGGACGTCGACCAAGCCGATCTCAAACGCTTGCTCGCCGTTGAGGCGTCGACCCGTGTATAGCATGAGATTGGCGGCTTGTTGGCCGATCAGTCGTGGCAGGGTGACCGAGATGCCGAAGCCCTGGTGGATGCCGAGCTTGACGAAATTGGCCGAGAAACGCGCTTCCGGTGCCGCCACTCGAAAATCCGGCACCAAGGCAAGGCCGAGACCGCCGCCGACGGCGGCGCCTTGAATAGCTCCGATAATCGGTAACTTGTTGGTAAATAGGCGCGCACCCTCGCGGTAGAGAATTCCGGTGGTGTTTCTGAAGCCTTCCTCGGTAAAATCCTGGCTGCCGGAATTATCGTCTTGTCCGCTGCCGAAATTGGCACCCGCACAGAAGGATTTGCCTTGCGCCGCGAGCACGATGGCGCGGCAGTCGGGATTGTCGTCCAAGGCATCGAAGGCGTCTGCTATCTGTCCGATCAGGCTGTGATCGAAGAAGTTGTGTGGCGGGCGTTGAATCTCTACGGTGGCCACAAATTCGTCGAGCGTCACCGCGATATCCGCGTAGTTTTCGGTATCCGTCATGATGTCCCCCAAAACAGCTGGGGAAGTGTAGCAACAGGTCGAGGGACAAGCACCAAGGTGGATGCACAGGCACAAAAGCGTGAGACCCCGGTAGAAAACCGCAGGCCGAGTATTTGGGAACTCGCATTTCCGTCTATCCTCGGCAACCTCGCCTTTACGGTCGTTGGCCTCGTGCAGACCAAGTTTATCGGCGAGCTGGGCACCCAGGCGTTGGCGGCGGTAGGCGCTGGGCAGCGGGTGTTCTTCGCCATGCAAGCGGTGCTAATGGCCGTGAGCGCCGGAACGACCGCGTTGGTTGCTCGTGCTTGGGGGGCGGGCAACTACGACGAAGCCAGCCGGGTGACCATGGCATCGTTGGTTCTCGCGGGCGCCTTCTCTCTATTCATCATGTCGATTGGCGTGTTTTTTGCGGGATCTATCGCCGGCGTGTTTGGTCTCGATTCCCATACCTTGGAGCTCGCGGCGAAAAACATCCGCTGGCTGAGTTTCTTCAACGTCGCGTTCGCGGTGACCTTCATCTTGAGTGCCGCGCTTCGAGCTTCGGGCGATGCTTGGTCACCGCTGTGGATTGGTGTCGGTATCAATCTCTTCAACGTACCGTTCATGTATCTGTTCGTGTTCGGCCAGTATGGATTTCCCAAACTCGGAGTAGCCGGTGTTGCAGTAGCGGCGGGTATTTCGTTTAGCTTGGGTGGTTTGGTACTGCTGTGGTTGTGGCTGTCGCAGCGATTTCAAGTCAAACATGTGCGCGGCGGTTGGTGGCGCCGCGAGCGGCTGAAACAACTGCTGGCAGTCGGTTATCCAGCCGCCGTCGAACAGATGGTTTTTCAGGTCGGGTTCTTCATATTTCTGATACTGATAGGCAATTTCTATGGCACCGAAGCGTTTGCCGCCTACAACGTGGGCGCCAATCTATTGATGGTTTGCATGACCGTCGGTTTTGGCTTCTCCATCGCCGGGTCTACGCTGGTCGGTCAAAATCTTGGGGCCGGTGACCCCGAGGGTGCGGCGCGCAGCGGCTGGCGGGCTTGCGGGATGGCGGTGTTGTCGATGGGCGCGTTGGGTTTGGTAGTCATTTTCTTCGCTCGTGACCTCGCGACTTTCTTTTTGGGCGATGAGCAACTGACCATCGAGTACACGGTTCAGTACACCTACTTGTTGGGAGCCATGATGCCGCTGCTGGCAGTCGATTTTGCGATCGGTGGTAGCTTGCGCGGTGCGGGCGATACCCGTTTCCCGTTGATGGCGACCTTTCTGGGACTGATCGGCGTGCGCTGTACCTTGGCCGCGATCTTCACCTACTTAGAGCTGCCGGTGTTTTGGGTATACGCTGCTTTGGTGGGCGATTACTTGTTGAAGGGTAGCTTGCTAGTTTGGCGCTTCAGGCAAGGTCGCTGGATGACCGTTTTGAAGAACGAAGAGCTTGCCTACAGTCGTGCCTGAACTACCCGACCTCACCGTATATATAGAACACCTCCGGTCGCGTGTGCAGGGCGCTGAACTGCAAGCCATCCGCTTGACCAGCCCGTTTCTGTTGCGCTCGGTGAGCCCGAGCATCGAGGAGATGTGTGGTCGAGAGGTATTGGCGGTGCGCCGGCTTGCCAAGCAGATAGTGATAGAGCTTGCCGCGGAACACTTCATGGTCATACACCTCATGATCTCCGGTCGCTTGCACTGGCATGCATCTGGCAAACCGGTACCAAAGCGCAGTGGTTTGGCCGGTTTCGACTTCTCGACGGGCACGCTGATCTTCACTGAAGCAAGTAAGAAAAAGCGCGCTTCGCTCCGGCTCGTGAAGGGCGTCGAAGCGCTTGGGGAGCTAGACCCCGGCGGGCTCGAAGTATTGCATGCAGACCTGGGCACGTTTGCCGAACGACTGTGCGCCGCCAACCACACGTTGAAGCGCGCGTTGACCGATCAACACGTGTTTGCCGGCATTGGCAACGCTTACTCCGACGAGATTCTTCTGCGTGCCAAAATGTCGCCGTTCAAACA
>JAPUIA010000110.1 GCA_027297435.1 Gammaproteobacteria bacterium
CGGTGTCGTGCTTCAGTGCAATAACTTCGAGGTCATCGATCTGGGTGTCATGGTGCCCGCGGAGGACATCCTCAAAACCGCCAAGCAGTCGAACGCCGATCTGATTGGTCTGTCTGGGCTCATTACACCGTCGCTCGACGAGATGGTGCACGTCGCCAGCGAGATGCAGCGCCAAGGATTTGCGGTGCCACTGCTCATCGGCGGAGCAACGACGTCGAAGGCCCATACCGCCGTGAAGATCGAGCCCGGTTATTCGAACGACGCAACGATCTATGTATCCGACGCTTCACGCGCCGTGAACGTGGCGGGACAGCTTATCTCCGATGAACTCAAGCCCGCCTACATCGACGGCGTAAGTCATGAGTATGACGCCATTCGAGCACGCCATGCGTTGCGCGCGGTGAAAACCGAATTCTTGAGCCTACCCGCCGCCCGCGCCAACAAGTTGCAATTGGGTTGGTCGCACCTCAGCAACGCGGTGCCGAACCGCCTGGGGGTACAGACCGTTGAATTACCGCTGGCCGATCTCGTTCCCTACATAGACTGGTCACCGTTTTTCATGACTTGGGAGTTGGCCGGAAAGTATCCCAATATCCTCGACGACGACGTCGTTGGGGAGGCCGCTAGAGACCTGTTTACCGACGCGGGCGCGATGCTCGATAAACTGATCGACGAAGGCGTTCTTCGCGCGCGAGGCGTATACGGCATCTGGCCTTGCCAACGCGATGGCGACGACGACCTCACACTGTTCACCGACGACGAGCGAACCGACGTCCTGGCTTGCCTACATCACGTGCGCCAGCAACGCCTTCTGCCGGAAGGCAAGCCCAACCTTTGCTTGGCCGATTATGTCGCACCGGCTCCCCACCGGGACTATCTGGGGGGCTTTGCAGTCACGGCCGGCATCGGTATCGACGACGTGTTGCGCGTCTACGTCGACGACGACTACAACTCGATACTCGTCAAGGCTCTGGCCGATCGTCTAGCAGAGGCGAGCGCCGAATACCTGCACAAAAGCGTGCGCACCACCGCGTGGGGGTATGCGGCCGGCGAGCAACTCGCCAACCATGAGCTAATAGGCGAAGCCTATCGGGGTATTCGGCCGGCTCCGGGCTATCCTGCTTGTCCGGAGCACAGCGAAAAACTGACGCTCTTCGAACTATTGGACGCTCAAACGAACGCCAACATCGAACTCACCGAGCACTTTGCGATGTTACCTGCCGCATCGGTATCCGGATGGTACTTTGCACACCCGGAAGCGCGCTACTTCGGTGTGGGTAAAATCAATGAGGAACAAATCGCCGACTACGCACAACGTAAGCACATCGATGCGGCCGTCGCTCAACGATGGTTGCGGCCCAACCTCGTCTAGGATTAGTGCAGAGTTGGGGCTAGAACAGATCGTACGTCCAGTCGAACGTCCAGCCCGACACGAAGTGAATAGCGCCGAGTACCAGCATCGTGAATACGATGATTGCGGCCTTGAGATCGGCTTTCTTGTCTGCCGCTGAATCGCTTTCGTCGCCCACCAAAGTAACCTGCTCGTATGGATCGACGGCGAGTCTAGCGAATGGCCCCGTCCCGGACAACTTTTCGTTCTAACGATAGGCGCAAACATGATTGTTCCGGCAAAAATACCGGTGATAAGGTGTTCGGTCGCCGCCACGGAGTCCTCAGCGCAATGTACCGCTACGACGCCTTTGATCAACAATTCGTCGATGAGCGTGTCGCTCACTATCGTGAGCAGACTCGGCGTTACTTGGAAGGCGAACTCACCGAAGAGCAATTTCTGCACCTACGGCTGAGAAACGGGCTATACCTACAGCGCTTGGCACCCATGTTGCGGGTCGCAATACCTTACGGCACCTTGTCCAGTGAACAGCTTCGACTGCTCGCACATATCGCGCGGCACTACGACCGAGGTTATGGCCACCTGAGCACGCGTCAAAATATGCAGTTCAACTGGCCTGAGCTGGCAGAGGTGCCTGACATACTCGAAGAGCTCGCAACCGTTCAAATGCACGCGATTCAAACCAGTGGCAACTGTATTCGCAACGTGACAGCGGATGAGTATGCCGGCGTCGCCGCCGATGAATCTGTCGATGCCCGACCCTATTGTGAGCTGCTCCGGCAGTGGTCGACTGCGCATCCGGAGTTCGACTGGCTGCCGCGCAAGTTCAAGATCGCGATCACCGGTGCGTCTGATGATCGCGCGGCTATCGATGTGCACGACATCGGCATTCACGTCTATCGACAAGACGGTGAAGTCAAATTCGACATCAAAGTCGGTGGCGGACTGGGTCGTACCCCGGTCATCGGCGCGCTGATTCGCGAGGCATTGCCCGTAGAGCATCTACTGACTTATGTCGAAGCCATCATGCGCGTATACAACCGCTACGGACGACGCGACAACAAGTACAAAGCGCGCATCAAGATACTCGTTCGCGCTATGACGGCCGAGGGTTTTCGAGAGCGCGTGGAAGAGGAATGGGTACACCTCAAAGGTTCACCCAGTACCCTCACGCCGGAAGAGATTGGACGTATCGAAGCCCAATTTCTGCCACCAGCGTATCCCGTCAATGCAACAGCAAGCGACAGCTTAGCCACGGACCGACTCACGGACCCCGAATTCAACCGGTGGGTGCGCCAAAACGTTGCTCCACACAAGCAACCCGGATACGCGATCGTCGTCCTCTCTACGAAACAGACCGGCGTACCGCCTGGCGACGTCTCGGACGCGCAAATGGAAGCGGTCGCCGACTGGGCCGACCGCTACGGATTCGGCGAGATACGCGTCAGCCACCAGCAGAATTTTGTCTTGCCCGACGTGCCCCAAGACCAGTTGCTCGAACTTTGGCGTGAAGCCAAAGCCAGTCACTTGGCGACCGCCAATCGCGGCCTGTTGACGGACATCATTTGTTGCCCGGGCGGTGACTACTGTTCGCTGGCCAATGCCAAGTCGATTCCCATTGCCGAAGCGATCCAACGCCAGTTCGACGACTACGACTATCTGTACGATCTCGGCGAGATCGATCTCAACATCTCGGGTTGTATGAACGCCTGCGGCCACCACCACGTCGGGCACATCGGCATTCTTGGCGTGGACAAGAAGGGCGCCGAGTTTTACCAGATCTCGATCGGCGGGCACGCGGGCAACGGCGCCTCGCTAGGATCGATCGTTGGACCTTCGTTCTCGCGGGCCGAAGTGCCGAACGTCATCGACGACATCCTAACCACCTATCTGGAGAGCCGCATCGAAGACGAAAGTTTTCTCCATTGCTTCCGACGCATTGGAATGGAACCCTTCAAGGAGCGCATCTATGCCGAAGCTGCTTAAGCTTGGACGCGTAAGTGACAGCCAACCCGACCTGGTCGACGCGGATAGCTGGACGCATGCGTCCGGCAAGGGAGTACGAATCGCCGTCGACCAGGAAATAGACGAGCGCTTGCTCGCTGCTGATCTGATCGCAGTGGATTTTCCAGTGTTCAACGACGGCCGGGGCTTGTCGCTTGCGGTATTGTTGAGAAGCCGCCATGGTTTTACCGGCGAACTCATGGCGGTCGGCGATGTGCATGAAGACTTGCTGCACTATATGCAACGCTGTGGCTTTACGAGTTTCCTCATTCCCGACGAGCGAGACCCGATGACCGCGCTTGCGGTACTTGCACCTTACTCCGATTACTATCAGGCTTCGGTCACCGAACCGATACCCGTTTACCGTCGGATAGGGCGAGGTGCTTAGCTCACATATCGTCGAATCCTTTTTCTTGATATTTACCGGGGCGGCCGTGTTGGCCACCTTGGCGCTTTACACTCGACAACCGTTGTTGGTTGCGTATGTGGCTATCGGCTGCCTGTTCGGCCCGCATGGCTTAGCGCTGGTGGCCGATGCGGACCTACTTTCCGAGATTGCCGAGATCGGCATCATCTTCTTGCTCTTCCTGGTTGGGCTCGATCTGCAGCCGAGCAAGTTGAAGAACATGTTCGGCGAGTCGCTACTGACCGGGTTGGCGACCAGTCTCGCATTCTTCAGTATCGGCTTCGGCCTCATGGTGGCGTTCGGCTTCACCTACGCGGAAGCCATTATCACCGGGATTGCGGTAACGTTTTCGAGCACCATCCTCGGCGTCAAGTTGCTCCCAACGACCGTCCTGCACCATCGCCACATCGGCGAGATCGTCGTCAGCTTGCTGCTGATTCAGGATCTGTTGGCGATTATCGCGTTATTGTTCGTGGCGGGTTACACCGAAGACTCGAGCGCCATACTGTCGAGCCTCGGCGCCATCCTGGTGGCGCTTCCGTCACTCGCGTTAGCCGCCTATCTAGGTGTGCGATTCGTGTTGTTGCCCCTCATCACCAAATTCGACGCGTTCCACGAGTTTATATTCCTGTTGGCGCTGGGTTGGTGTCTCGGTTTCGCCAGTCTGGCTGCGATGATGGGTCTTTCGCTGGCCATCGGTGCGTTCGTCGCCGGCGTGGCCCTCGCGACGAGCCCCATCGCGCAATACATCGCCGAGAGTCTGCGACCACTACGCGATTTCTTTCTCGTGCTGTTTTTCTTCTCGGTTGGTGCCGCGCTCAATCTCGATCTGGTGTTACAGGTTGTGTTGCCAACCGCAGCGCTAGCCGCGTTGTTGATTGCCATCAAACCGGTGGTTTTCGCCACGCTCTTGAATTGGCAGGGCGAGACCCGCGCAAATTCTTGGGAAGTCGGCTATCGGCTCGGCCAAGCGTCGGAGTTTTCGTTGCTGTTGAGCTACGTTGCCATGACCGCAGGCCTTCTGGGCGAGGAAGCGGGCCACGTCGTTCAGGGAGCGACGGTGCTGACTTTGATCGTGTCGAGCTATTTCGTCATCTTCCGCTACCCCACCCCCATCGCGATAAACCCGGCCCTCAGAAGAGACTAGGAGCTTGTCTTTCAACACGCTGCTAGCCCGATTATTCATGAACCCTGTCCAGTTAGTCGGACACTCGCGGTCAGATCGACGACGCCGCGACCGACCATCTTGCCCGCCAGAATGCGATCGATCGCGCCGGATACGGATTCGAGGTTCAGTCTTTCCTCGAGCGCGCTGAGGTCGAGTTTCCAACCGCCGGCGAGCTTCTCCCAAATCTCTTGCTTTTGACCCAGCGGCAGTTGTACCGAATCGACGCCCAACAAGTTGACGTGCCGCAGAATAAACGGCAGCACCGAAGCAGGAATCTGCGGGGAGTCAACCAACCCGCAAGCCGCCACGCTACATCCATAACGCAAGCTCTTGATCGCGTTGAAGAGTATCTCGCCGCCCACGGTGTCGATGGCGCCGCCGTAGACTTCCTTCAGTAGCGGCCTGTCCGCGCCGTCGCGTGCCGCTTCGCGACTAATGATGTCCGTTGCACCCAGTTCGCGGAGCAGTTCATGCTGCTCGGCTTTACCCGTAACGGCCGTCACGTCATAGCCCAATTGCGCCAACAATTTGACCGCGACGGAGCCGACGCCACCGGTCGCACCCGTCACGAGAATGGGTCCTACACCAGGCGCCATGCCGGCCTGTTCCAATTTGTGTACGCACAACGCAGCAGTGAATCCTGCGGTGCCGAGCAACATACTCTCGTGTAGGGTAAGACCAGAAGGCAGCGCAACGACCCATCCCGCGGGCACTCGAATACGTTGTCCGTAGCCGCCGGCGGTGTTCATCCCGAGATCAAAGCCGGTGACCACCACCGCATCGTCTGGATCTAAGTCGGCCGTCGCGCATTCCAAAACCACGCCTGCGGCATCGATACCCGGCGTGTGGGGATAGTTGCGCGTCACGCCCGGGTTGCCGGTGGCGGATAGTCCGTCCTTGTAGTTGAGCGAAGAATAGTGCACGTCGATCAAGACGTCTCCGGCCGGTAGGTCATCGACCTGCCGCTCGACGATCGAGCGCGAGAAACCATCGCCAGACTTGTCTATGCGCAGTGCCGTGAAGCTCACAACGAGCCCCCGCGGTGAAACAGTTGCATGACCTGACTGATGCCGTTCTCGATCTGCCCCAACACTCGCTCGATGGGCTTTTTCTGCTCCACCCAACGAACTTCGAAGACGTCCGCGTTCTCACAACTGCGCATGAGATACTCATCACTGGTGGTGATTTCATCCACCAGATTCAGTTCGATGGCCCGTTTGCCATACCATGCTTCGCCCGTCGCCACTTTTGCCAAATCTACGCTCGGTCGGTTTTCGTGCACGAACTCCTGAAAGAGCGCGTGAACGTCTTCGAGTTCCTCCGTGAATTTCTGGCGGCCTTCTTCCGTGTTCTCGCCGAACACGGTCATCGTGCGTTTGTACTGGCCAGCCGTAATGACTTCGAAATCAATATCGTTTTTCTTTAACAAGCGGTGCACGTTGGGGATCTGTGCGACGACACCAATCGAACCCACCAGCGCAAACGGCGCCGCTATTACCCTGTCAGCGACCGCCGCCATCAAGTACCCACCGCTCGCCGCAACCTTGTCGACCGCAACGACCAGACGCAAGCCTCGCTCGCGTATGCGGTGCAATTGAGATGCAGCGAGTCCATATCCATGCACCATGCCCCCGGCGCTCTCCACACGCACGACGATCTCATCGGTCGACGTTGCAAACATGAGTACCGCGTTGACCTCATGCCGCAGTTGCGCGACCTTTGAAGCTTGTAGATCGCCTTCGAAACTGAGCGCAAACACCCGCTTGGCGGCCGGTTCATCGTCCGCAGCCGCTCTCTTGGTTGCTTGCTTGGCGTCCTTTTTGGCGGCTTTGGCAGCTTGTTTACTCACCTTTTTGAAAGCTCGAGGCGGCAAGACGGCTTGTTCGATACGTTGTTTGAGACCATCGAGACGGTCGTTGAGTTTTTCGACCTCTAGGTGCCCTGTAGTGAGATGCTGGCGTCTCGCGCCGAGCGACATGAGCGCCGACAGGATCACCAGAAAGGCCACTACGATCGTGATCGCTTGTACGAGGAAGACCAGATAGTCGTATACGTATTCCATTGAGGATGTCCGCAGATGCGCAAAAGCGGGCTACTGTACTGGGTTGAGCTTGCCGGCGTCTACATCCAGACCCCTACCCTGTATGCGTCTACCTTGCGCCTACCTGCAGCGAGTACCGAGTACCCGCACCCCTCGCCTTGATTTACGTGCCGAATCCCTGTGTGATGCGTCGATGAGTCTTGCCGAATTGGAAAACTTCCTCATCGCTCGCTTTGATGAGCAGATGGCCGGGGCGTTCGACGGCGTGATCAGGCTCTCGGTCGACGCACAATCGTTAACGTTTACAATCCGTGACGGCCAACTCACGTGTAACACCCAGGCCACGCCGGATGTCACCTTCATGTTCAGCGACTTCGACACGGCGGCGGGGATACTGTCCGGCCAAACCGACGCGATCGACGCTTTCATGCAGGGCCGGTTCAAAGCCGATGGCTATCTCATGTGGGCTTTCGCGATGATGGCGTTCTTTCGTGGCGAAAGCCTGCCCGTCCATCCGATCGAATGATCATCCTGTCCCGCAAACAAGTTTGACGAGGCGCACGCGGCGTCAGGCGCGAACTGCGAATTGGTGAAGTTTTTTACGGGACAGGCGGTCGGCCGCTCATCGCGCCGACAAAGGCGTCTATCAGCCACTTCGAGATCGCCGTACCGGGCGGCACGTTAGGCATGGCGTCAAAGCGGAACCACCGCGCGTCGGCGATCTCGCCATCCAGGCAAGCGATCTCCCCGCTCTCGTAGTCGGCATGAAAGCCCAGCATCAGGGAGTTGGGGAACGGCCAACTTTGGCTACCCAAATACTTGAGATTGCCGACACGCAAGCCGACCTCTTCGAATACCTCGCGATGCACCGTTTGCTCGATGGACTCACCCGGTTCAACGAATCCCGCGAGGGTGGAATACATTCCCGTCGGCCAGCTGGCGTTGCGTGCCAGCAACATTTCCTCGCCTTTACACACGAGCACGATGATGCTGGGGGAGAGTCGCGGATAGGCGATCAACCCACATTGGGGGCATTGTTTGGCGCGATCTTCAGCATGGTCCTGCATCTGGGTGCCGCAACGGCTGCAGTATTGGTGTGTGTTGTGCCATTCGACGATCTGCTGCGCGCGGCCCGCTAGGTAGAAGACCGCGGGGTCGACTCTGCCCAGCCAACCGCGCAATCCCGACCGGCTGTAACCCTCGGGCAACTGCCCCGATGCTTCCGCTGCAAAACAGTCCCGGCCTTGAAAACGCCCCAAGTAATGTCGGTAATGCATGTCGATATCGACCCAGCGAAGATCGTCGCCGGTCAAAGGTCGGGGTATACCCTGCTCGACCAAAGACACGATCTCGCCTGCAATGAACAGAAAAAACCACGCTTCGGCTTCATTCAAACCTTCCGGCTCGCCGACGATTGAAGTGAACTCATCCGGATTAATGGGCCACATGCCGCAAAACTAACAGTTCGAAGTCGCGTGAGCGAGCAATCGAGAACGGCCTAAACTAAATTCAACGAACATGGAAGCCTTGCCTGTACCGAGACGCTCACACAAGATACGTGCCTTGAAGACGGCTTGAAAAAACCATGAATGACCAAGTGACCGCCTTCTGGCAAAACTTCCTGGGTCAAGCTCCGGAATGGTACAAACTCACCATCCTGAGCTTTCTCGTCGTGAACCCACTGTTGCTGACGATCTTGGGCCCATTCCTCTCTGGATGGATCCTGGTCCTAGAATTCATCTTCACCCTAGCTATGGCGCTGAAATGCTATCCCTTACAACCCGGGGGTTTGCTCGCCCTCGAGGCGGTGGTCATCGGTTTGACCTCGACTGAAACGATTCGCGCCGAGGTATTCAGCAACTTTCCCGTGATTCTGCTGCTGATGTTCATGGTCGCCGGCATCTTCTTCATGAAAGAGCTGCTGTTGTTCACGTTTACCAAGATCCTACTCGGCATCCGTTCGAAAACGCTGATTGCCCTGTTGTTCTGCTTCACTACAGCCTTTCTGTCGGCGTTTCTCGACGCACTGACCGTGACTGCGGTGATCATCAGCGTCGCCGTCGGTTTCTATTCCGTCTATCACAAGGTGGCGTCGGGCAAAAGTCATACCGACGATCACGAACACGCAACCGACGACGAACTCGAGGATTTGCATCGCGCCGACCTAGATCAGTTTCGCGCATTCTTGCGTACCCTCTTGATGCACGGCGCGGTTGGAACGGCCCTCGGCGGGGTGTGTACGACCGTCGGCGAGCCGCAGAATCTGTTGATTGCCAGCAAGATGGGTTGGGATTTCGCCGAGTTTTTCTTTCGCATGGCGCCGGTGACAATGCCTGTGTTGGCAGTCGGCCTAACCACCTGTGTCGTGTTGGAAAAAACCAAGGTGTTCGGCTATGGCGTGACGATCCCACCAACCGTGCAGGAGATACTCAAAGATTTCGACCAAGCCGAGACCGACAAGCGCACCCGTCGTGATATCGCGCGTCTCATCGTACAATCGGTCGCGGCGGTGCTGCTGGTGATCGCGCTTGCATTCCACTTGGCAGAAGTGGGTCTCGTCGGTCTCATGGTTATCGTCATCCAGACGGCTTTCAACGGTGTCATCGAAGAGAACCAGCTAGGGCACGCGTTCGAAGAAGCACTACCGTTTACGTCTTTGTTGGTCGTGTTTTTCTGCATCGTCGCGGTCATTCACGATCAACATCTGTTCAGCCCCGTGATTGCTTACGTTTTGACTTTGGAGATCTCGCAACAGCCGGGAATGTTCTACATCGCCAATGGCTTGCTTTCAGCGATCAGCGACAACGTGTTCGTTGCCACGGTATACATCAACGAGATCGTAGCCGCATACGACGCTGGCCAAGTAACCCGAGAGCACCTCGAACTACTCGCGGTCGCGGTCAACACCGGCACCAACATTCCGAGCATCGCCACACCAAACGGACAAGCAGCATTTCTGTTTCTGTTGACGTCCTCCATCGCGCCGCTGGTACGGTTGTCCTATATGCGCATGGTGGTCATGGCCCTACCTTACACGGTCGTCATGGGGATAACCGGCTGGGCGGCCGTGTACTACCTGCTCTAAAAGAGTAGGCCTACTCTAAAAGAGCGGGCCTACTCGCCGATCGCGCGACGCCAGACGCAGCTCTCTTCGCTGTCGAGTTGGTCCAACATACGCTCGTGAGCCTCGAGTTCGTCCTGATCGGCGACGATCACGCGCAATGCGGCACGGTCGTGCGGAAGCGGTGCAAACTCCTCGTGCGCGTTCTCGTCTTGCAAATCGTGCTGTCGCGAGTTGGCGAACAACACGGTCTGACCACCGGTCATGGCCAGGTATACGTCCGCGAGAATCTCTGCATCGAGCAATGCGCCATGCAGTTGGCGTGCAGTATTGTCTACGCCGTAGCGGCGGCACAGCGCATCGAGATTGTTCTTCTGCCCGGGATGTTTGTGGCGGGCAAGCGCCAGGGAGTCGGTCACCTTACAGACGTCTTCGATGCGTTCGCCGCACCGTGGGACTTGCGAGAGCTCGTAATCGAGAAACGATACGTCGAACGGTGCATTGTGAATAACCAGCTCGGCCCCGCGCACAAACTCGATGAACTCCTCGGCAATTTCCGAGAATGTTGGCTTGTCGCGCAGGAATTCCTGAGTAATGCCGTGTACTTCGAACGCTCCGTCGTCGATCTCACGATTAGGCTTGACGAATTTATGAAAGTGACGACCGGTTAGTTTTCGATTTATGAGCTCGACACCACCGATCTCGATGATCTTGTGCCCTTGTTGCGGTTCGAGTCCTGTGGTTTCAGTATCGAGTACGATTTGACGCATGTATCTTCCTCTCCAGTTCTTGTCCGGAAATTCTCGTCCTGCGAATTTCCTCTGTCGGTTTTCTTTGAAAACCTCGCATTTTTCTTTGAAAAATGGTCGGGCATCCCTGCCCTCCACTAGTGCGGTCACAGAATGCTGCGCATTCTGGACAAGCACTAGTTAGCTTTGCATCGCATCGATCGCATCGTTGGCAGCTTGATCGACCCGCTCGTTTTCAGGATGCCCGCTATGCCCTTTCACCCAATGCCAGCTCACCTGGTGTTGGCGCACCACACTGTCCA
>JAPUIA010000111.1 GCA_027297435.1 Gammaproteobacteria bacterium
CGCGCCACCTTTGTCAGGACCTAGATAGTAGACTTTGTCCAGATAGATACGCTCGACTTGCTCAGCATGCACAAATTCGGCGATATCGATCGTTTGGGTCGCTTTCTCCTCGATTGCCTTCAACTCTTCTGGCGTAAACAGAACATACTGGCCTTTGGCAAACTCATACCCTTTGACGATGTCTTCCTTGGCTACCGGCTCGCCGGTTTTCGCGGAGATAAGCTGCTGTTTGACGCGCGCGCCATCCTTTTTGTTTATCTGGTTGAAGCGAATGGCCGCTGACGATTCCGCAGACGAGTAGAGCTTGACCGGAATCGACACCAGTCCAAACGAGACCGTCGCAGAGGCGAGTGCTCGCATGCTCATGCTACTCATGATATAAGCTGGGGGCCATGTGCGCAACAGAGTCTGAGCGACTCAGCGCGTATCGAGCAAAGCGTTCAGGCAGCCGAACCCCTGAGCCCTTTGGCACGATCGTGCCGACGTCGGGGCGACTGTTCGTCGTTCAGCATCATGCGGCACGACGCCCGCACTATGACCTGCGTTTGGAGATGGATGGCGTACTGCGTTCGTGGGCAGTACCGAAAGGACCATCGCCCAATCCTGCCGACAAGCGCCTAGCGGTGCAGGTCGAAGATCATCCGCTTGAGTACGCAAACTTTGAGGGCCGCATCCCCGAGGGCAATTATGGTGCCGGAGCCAGCATCATTTGGGATCGTGGCGCGTGGATACCCAGCGACGATCCGCGCAAAGGGCTCGAGAATGGCAAGCTGCTGTTCGAGCTTCGAGGTTACAAGCTGCGCGGAAAATGGACACTAATTAAGACAAGGCGGGGACCGAAAGACTGGCTATTGATCAAAGAAAGAGATGCGTGGGGCGACGAAAAAGACACCGAGGTGTTCCCGGCCGATTCAATTTTGTCTGGCCTCACGGTTGACGAGCTGAAATCGGGTATCGATCCAGCCAAACGCATTCTACGAGAGCTCAAACGACTGAAGGCACGGGAGCAGTCGATTCCTGCCAAGAAAATCGAGGTCATGCTGGCACAGACGAAGACGCCTTTTAGCAAACCGGGTTGGGTCTTCGAGATTAAATACGATGGCTACCGGTTGGTTGGCGCCCGTGAAAAAGGCATTGCGGCTTTATATTCGCGCGCGGGCAATGACCTAACCGCGACCTTTCCAGAGATAGCCAACGCTATCGGCGCACTGCCATATGAGCACGTCATCATCGATGGCGAGGTCGTCGTTCACGATGAAAATGGCATGCCAAGTTTCAGCCGGTTGCAGAAGCGTGGTCGACTGACTCGTCGTTACGATATTCAACGGGCTGCCGTTGAGCTTTCAGCGACATTCTATGCTTTCGACCTGCTCGCGTTTGATGGTTATGATTTGCGGCCGCTGCCACTGAAAACACGGAAGACTCTTTTGAAGAAAGTCTTGCCATCAGTCGGTCTTGTTCGCTATTGCGACCACATCGAACAACAAGGCGAAGCGATGTATGAGCAAGTACGCGCGATGCGTCTCGAAGGCGTCATTGCCAAGCGGGCCGCATCCTCTTACGTCGGCGGCCGCTCGTCGGATTGGGTCAAGTTTAAAGTGGAACGAACAGATGATTTCGCGGTAGTCGGCTATACGGACCCCAAGGGCACACAACCGGGCTTCGGTGCGCTGCTTCTGGCACAGCGAAGTAACGATCACTGGGTGTACGCGGGCAGGGTCGGTACGGGCTTCAGCACTAAGCAGTTAGAAGAGATTAGCGTCGAGCTGCGGAGTACTGCCCCGGGATACGCGCCGAGCGCTGCCCCCGATATGGTGGGAATACACTGGGTTGAACCTGCACTTGTGTGCGAGGTGAAGTTCAGGGAAATTACGCCGGACGGTCTATTGCGTCATCCGGTGTTCTTACGGATGCGCGATGACAGGTCTGTCACGGAATGTACAAGACGAGCAGCCGAATTATCCGAGCCTAGCACGGCAGAGCCCGACCAACCCGAACGCGTTGTCCCCTTCAGTAACCTCGACAAGATATTTTGGCCCGATGAAGGCTATACCAAAGGGGATTTAATTGCCTACTATCGCGGTATTGCTGAATGGCTGTTGCCTTATCTCAAGGACCGGCCCGTGGTCCTTACGCGCTATCCAGACGGCATTGAAGGGAAATCGTTCTTCCAGAAAAACGCGCCGCGGTCTGTACCTGAATGGGTCCGTATCGAGCGACTGTGGAGCGAGGGATCACAACGGGAGATCAGCTACTTCATTGTGGAAGACACCGAAACCTTGCTCTACATCGCCAACATGGCCAGCATCCCTCTGCATATTTGGTCCAGCCGTGTGCAATCGCTAGAGCAGCCCGATTGGTGCATTCTTGACCTCGACCCAAAAGGCGCGCCCTTCAAGCATGTAGTGATGATCGCCGAGGCGATCCGAGCACTCTGCAATGACATCGATCTGCCGTGTTTTGTAAAAACCAGTGGCTCAACAGGCCTCCATGTGCTCATACCTCTCGGCCGCGCCTACACTTATGAGCAGTCGCGATCACTTGGCGAGCTGCTCGCGCGCGTGATCGTGGGCAAACTGCCTAACATCGCAACCGTTGTACGGTCGCTCGATGGGCGAGAAGGCCGCGTCTATGTCGATTACCTCCAAAACGGTCATGGTCAACTGCTCGTGGCCCCCTTCAGCGTCCGGTCGCTACCCTCGGCGCCAGTATCGATGCCGCTCAAATGGCGCGAGGTCACCTCGAAACTGGCTATTCGTCGCTACACTATCAAGAATGCGAAAAAACGGATGCGATCCCTGAAGACGGACCCATTGCGAGACGTCCTGGATCTTGGGCCTGATCTCAATGCAGCGTTGGATTGTCTGACAGCGCATTATTCGTAAACGGGCACCCTTCTACATACGATAACGGATAGACATCACAGCACCTGAGACCTGTCCAGTTTAAAGGAACGTGTTGTCCGACCGATATGTCCAAGATGTGTAATATAAATCGACGGATACCGTTCGATTTAATCCGGATTGCCGTTAGCGGCTTCCGCTGTGCCCGTTGGGCTGCCCCCCAAGCTGCGACAATCACGTGGGTTTTGACTCAGGAGCAACCAAAAGAATCTGACGACAGGTGTCGACCGAGTGTGAAAACTCGTCGCTCTTTCGGAGTGCTAGGGATCAACTTCCACTAGCAGCGTGTCCTGGGGCCGAGCATGTTCTTTCTTTTGCACGCGGGTCAGGGTACTCGGGACTCACAGCTTGCAGGCGTAGCCGGACTTTGACACAGCCTCTAACCCTTCAGGTCTGGTCGTGTGGTACGCCTTGTCGGAAGCGGACACTGAGACACCGGGGATCGACCTCTAACGAGATCGCCAAGTCACCGCCCGCACGAAATCTAGACCACGCTTTTAGCGTATGTTTTCCCGCCACCTGCTGGCGTGTCACATCCGGCTTCCGCACAGACTACCAGAATACGATAAATCGTTTTATTACAATAACTTGGGGAGAGCCGGGCTGGACGTGTGGGCCGGAAACGGCACCCGTAATGGCGCAAAGCCCGCCTTTCAAAGCCCGCTACGTTATTTTCGCCGTCCACCCCTTGGTCGTT
>JAPUIA010000112.1 GCA_027297435.1 Gammaproteobacteria bacterium
TTGTGATGCTTACGGCTTATCTGCGGCTGAATACAATCCCAAAGGTGCTGCGGCGGCTGAAATCGCAAAGCTCTACGTGCTGGTGCAGGCCATCTTGCGCGTGACGAAACCCGATGAGGATCCGGAACAGCTTGCCAGCCCTGAAACCTACGCGTCGGCCCAACCCGAACCGATTGAAACGCTTCAACCCACAGAGATCGAGACGTTGCAACCTGGAACGAACGAGGCATATCAACCTAAAATACCGGAGGATATCGTCGAAATAGAGGATTGATCTGTGCCACGACAAAAACCTCCAAAAACTGCCCAGCCACCCAGCAGGTCAGGGAAGAAGCCGGTTACCGCCTACGTAGAAAAGACCGCTCACAAGCAACTCAGATCGTTAGGGCTTGATCTGGAAAAATCCAATCAGGATATGATCGTTGAAGCTCTCAACGATTATTTCACAAGTCACGGCTTGGATCGGCTTGCCTAGCCATGCAAACGATGGGCCTGAAGCTTCCGCTTTAGCCGCCCGCAGCTACCCCTACGCCGCAAACCATCAACAACTTCCGTAGTGTCGCAAATGCTACGTCCTATAAATTCACAGGTCGTACCGAATTTTCGATCCTGCGATTGGGGCCCACCTCCGTATCCGGACAAAGCAGCCAACCACGCGCCCGGTGACCACCTATCCCCCCATCGGAACGGCTTCGAGATAATGGAATTCGCCGTCGATCACGCCGGATTCGGCTCCAATCTCTCGAGACTCAGGTCTTGCCATGAACGCATCGGCTCGATCGATATCTTCGATATCCAGGAGAAAGAACACAATGTTTGGATCGTTAAAGGTCTGCCAGAGACCCGCTAGCGTCAAGCCGTACTCAGCGGCTGCATCACTGTCCTTCTCGAAATACGCATACCACTTCGAGAAGTCTTTGACTTTGTTCCGAACCAGCAATTGCATCGAGAGCCTCCCGCAGTCCGCAATTTCGACGGTCGGATCTTACACACTTTGCGGGTGACTTCGAGAACCGGTGAGAAGCCAAACGCGATTCGTACCGAAGAATCGAAAAGACCAGCTTGGGTTGCGTAGAAACGATCCCACCGACTTACGATAACCCTCGGGAATATCCTCGGATCCCCGTTCTTTCAGAAAGCGGTCAGCCAGCCAAACCCCATTCGAGCTTGCGTTTTTCCAGCAGTGCGCGATTTTCGTGATCCCAGGGATGGAAATCTCTCCGATAGAAATCCATGAGGTGCGGTAGCAGTGCGCGAACAAAGCCATCGCGACCGAACAGCGTTTTGAATCCCCGCAGCAGCACCGTCGGACGAAACTGCCTGTCCTTGATCAACATCAGGGAATGGCGCATGAAGATCTCAGCGAGAAATCCGAACGTAGCGTCGACCATGGCCAACCGTCGCAGCCACACCGAACCGTCGGCCTGCTGATACACATCGAAGGCCACGGCTTTGTGTTCGGTTTCTTCGACCGCATGCCAACGCCAGAGCCGTTGCATGCTGGGGTCCATCGCATCGGTCCAGACGTCCGGATGCTCGAGGATCTGATGTGCCGTGACGGCAGTGACATGCTCAATGGCCGTCGTAAGCGCAAGCGAGAGGCGCGGCGCGGAATCGTTCAGCCAAGTCATCACCACGCGTTGGATGCGATTAATGGTGCGGAGAACGCCGTACCCCTGATTGACTAAGAGAGCAACGTGGACATCGTGTGCTTTGCTATGCCGGCCTTCCTGCCCGACGAAAGCGGTGACTTCCCGCGCGAGCGGGCCATCGTCTATCTGATCGGCGTAGCGCCGCACGCTGCGAATGAAGAATCGTTCACCCTCCGGAAACGTGCTGGAGAGGGCGTTGAAGAAGTGGGTGACAAAAATATCGTCGCCAAACCAGTACCGTGGCGTGTTCTCATCGGGACCCTGGTCGAGTTCGCGCACATGAATCGACACAGGCGCAATAGTCTCAGTCATCAACCGTTCCTCGCTCGGCGCGCTGCAGGCCGCTCGCCACACGGATTTCACTTTCAGCTTGCGACCGGACACCGTATGACGCCGCTGCCTAAACCACTGCAAGAGGATACTACTACAGAGATGGGCTCACAGAGTCTCCGCCGCTTTGCTATGACGCGCACAGCAACTAAACTTGAAACGAAGCATAGGCGATCAAGGCGACTACAACGCGAAACCCATTTGGCCAGGAACATTGACACCATGACGAGCTACGATTTCGACGATCGACACATTCCATGGCAACGGTTCGACGAATTCGACCACCTGCAATACTTCATCCTCGATATCGACCGAGAACGCCAGGTTCTCGACGTGCTGTTCAAGTTCGCTGGCAACGAGCAGATTGTGCTCCACCGGCATAAGGTGTTGAACCACACGTTTGTGATCAAGGGCGAACATCGCTTGTATGAACCCAACGGTGAGGTCAAGGAGGTACGACCGGTCGGTCGTTATACCGTCAGCCCTGCCAGCGACGAGCCCCACCGCGAGGGTGGCGGCGATGAGGACGTGGTTGTGTTTTTCAGCATCCGTGGCAGCGATGGCGTGCTCTACGAGATTCTGGACGACGACCAGAACGTCATCGGCACGTTGAGCATGGAGGATTTTGCGGGCCTGCATGAGGCACAGCCCCAGGCCGGCTGAACGATATCTAAAAGAAGGAGCCTCAGATGATCAAAGGCGTTCACACGATGTTCTACTCATCCGAACCGGAGGCGCTGCGTCTATTCATTCGCGACAAGCTTGGATTCCCGCACACTGACGTTGGCGATGGGTGGCTAATCTTCGACTTACCCGAAGCCGATATGGGCGTGCATCCCGCAGCCTCCAAAGATAGCGACCACGGCGAACCCTCCGGCATTCGAGACGTTTCGTTCTATTGCGACGATATCGAACAAACAGTCGCCGAGCTTCAAGGCAAGGGTGTGGAGTTCACCGACGCAATCACCGACCAAGGCTTCGGGCTCGTTACCCATTTCAAAATGCCAGGTGATATCAACGTGCAGCTTTATCAACCACGGTACTCGAAAACGTAGTCACGGTAGCGTTCGACGCTTGTCGACCAGTTATCGAGAGGCCGTGAAACACCCAAGGTTGTGGTTTCGTAAACCCGGTTCAATGCCGGCAAAAAACGCGCCGCGCTTGCTGCCGGGGCTGCAGTACTTGTCGTGGATGGTGAGCAAACGCTACCAGACACCGAACGCCTCCCCCACTTTATCGTCGACGCTGCCGCTCACGAGTCGAAGATGGAGGCGTTTCCCGACGCGCACCTCGCTCTATTCCAATAGCCACCTTCGGGGGCCCATCTTGGGGTGCACGCACCAAATCCCCGGCAACTGTGACAAACTACCCAAATTGAGCCGATCGTTTCGTCATTTTGTGCTTGGTTTAATTGCCGATCGGCACAAAGGCCGGAAAATAGGCGGTTCTCACACGACTTCGAAAAGGTCTTCGAAATGTATCAACAACCTACTGCCCCAGCGTCCATTGGCGGCGTTCTCGACAACGGATTCCAATTGTTCCGTGCGTGCTTTACCAGCGTGTTTGGTTTGGCGTTCTTGAGCGGTCTTGTCAATCAGCTTACGACTTTCGCCCTGATGAATGACACCAACCCCGATACCGGACTTCCCGAATTCGGCGCCACGTTGATCGCCGCTTATGTGGTCACCGTGTTTTTCTCGATGTGGCTATACGGTGCCATCGTGGCGCGAATCCACGCCATCTTCACCGGCAAGCCCATGGCGGTTGGCGAGTCTTTATCCTTCGGCCTAACGCGCTCGTTGCCCTTGCTATTCTGCTTCATGGCGTATTTTCTAGCGCTCACGGGGGGCACTCTGCTGCTCATAGTGCCCGGCGTCATCCTCGGCGTTTCGTTGTTGTTTGCGCCGTATGCGGTCGTTGTCGAAAAGACCGGGGCCATCGAAAGCTTGAAAGCGAGCCACAAGCTCGTGTGGGGCCATTGGTGGCGAACCGCGGCACTGGTGGGCATTGCCACGTTCATTTTGATGGTCGCGTATATTCTGGTGGGTTTCGTTGCCGGGATAGTGATTGTGTTGGACCCTGAATCAATCACTTCAATCGGTTTCTCGGTTGTGGATACAATCGTCACACCACTTTTGACAGGCTTGATAACCCCGTTGTTCTACTCGTTGACCATGTCGGCCTACTACGACCTCAAACTGCGTCGCAGTGGCGATGACCTTGCGGCCCGCATCGATTCGACCTCGGTTGCCGCGCGATAGGTCTTTAGAGGCGCCCTCTAGCCCGCACTTGCGGGCTTTCGCCATTTTACTCCTTTGTTGCACACTCGCGGGACCATCCCCTGCCCATGCCACGCCCGCCGGCGCCTATGATCAACCACCCCCCGGTCCGGCGCTCAGTCTCGATGCGCTAGATCCGATATTGGCAGAACTGGCCACCACCGAGATCGAGGCCTTGTCCTTTTGGGACCGCCTGTGGCAATGGTTGGACGAGCGCTTCAGCCCGGTCCGCGACGATACGGATCTGACGTGGCTCAACGACTTTCGAGTCTCGGACACGGTTGCCCGCTGGATTTTTTACCTCACGGCTGCGCTTATCGTGTTGCTGGGCATCGGCATCGTTGTCAACGAACTACGCCATGCCAACGCGTTCCGTCGAAGGCGCAAGCTTGGCGGTGGCCGGATCAATGCTCCCGACGTCGTGCCATCGACCTCGGTCGAAGATTTGCTGTCCCTGCCACTTTCCGAGCAACCGGCCATGCTGCTGAGGCTCATCTTGGCTCGGCTCGAAAACTTGCGGGACAGGCAGTTGAGTCTTACCCATCGCGAGATCGTTCGCGCGACCATAGGCTTACGTCCCGCGCAAAGCCAGCCACTACACAAAATCGCCAACTTTGCCGAGCGCATCCGCTATGGCGGCTGGTTGCCCCAACCAAGCGAGATCGAACCCGTCATCGGCGCTGGCCGCGCCCTCTTGAGCGAGCTGCCCGAAGAATGAACGATCGCATCGTGACCGCACTCGGCGCTTTGGTTGCCCTGCTGTTCGTGTTCGGGCTCTTGTACCAGCCCGCAACCGAGCCGCCGGTCTCCAAGCCGACCAGCGTCGAAGCGGGGCCCAATGGCTATCTGGCGCTCGCGCGATGGCTTGATGGCCAGCACGTCGACGTGGTGAGTTTTCGGGAACGCATGAGCAACTTGTTCGAAGCGATCGTTAGCCCAAGCGGCAATCTGCTCATTACGACGATGCCGCACGTGCTGGCGATCAGGCCCGATGAGTTGTCCGACCTGAAGGATTGGATCGGCGTTGGCAACACACTCGTCGTCATGGCGGCACTCGACGACACCCCCGACTGGTCGCTCGTGATCGATGCAGACACCTTTTTGGACGACCTGGAAGGCTTGAGCGACACACGCT
>JAPUIA010000113.1 GCA_027297435.1 Gammaproteobacteria bacterium
TCAACGACCGGTTTGGACGCGGCCTGGGAGATACCGCTGCAGGACGGGCGCATCATCTTGGTTGCCAGCGGCACACTGCTGAGCAATCGAGCCCTCGGCAACGCCGACAACCGGCGGTTTGTCGCCAACCTGGTGCGTTGGCATGTCAGGCCGGGCGGCGCGGTCATCTTCGATGATATGCACCAAGGGCTTTCGACGCTGTACGATCCCGAAGCCTTCTATCAGGATGCACGCGTCGGCGTGACGCTGCTGTTCGTTCTGGCGTTCTGGTTTTTCTACATCATCGGCACCCACAATCGCATGGCGCCGGTCATGCAACGACCGGTCGAACCGCGACAAGGCGATTTCGTCACGGCGGTTGGCGGGTTTATGGCGCGCAAACTCAGCCCGGTGGATGCGGGTCTGCTATTGTTCGACAACTGGTTTGGTGAGATCCGCTCACGCACGGGACTAACGGCTAACCCATACCCCTGGCAACAACTCGTCGCCAATCCGACGGTCGATCCGGAACTGGTGGCTTCGCTGGAGCGAACGCACCAACGTCTGCGTCGCGGCAACAAGGTCGACCTGAGCAAACTGCACAACACCATACAACGTGTACGAGAGGCGATGGGATGATCGAAAAAACCACAATCGTGGAAACGCACCTGCAAACCGAGCTGGGTAAGGTCCTGTTCGGTCTGGAGGACGTCATCCATGCGCTCACCATCGGGCTGCTCGCGCGCGGCCACGTATTGTTGGAAGGCGCGCCCGGGCTCGGCAAGACGTTGCTGAGCAAAACCTTTGCCCGCGTACTGGGCGGTACCTTCAAGCGCATTCAGGGTACAGCCGATTTGATGCCGAGCGACATCACCGGCGTGCACATTTACAACGCTGAAACCCGGAGCTTCGAATTTCAACCCGGGCCGCTGTTTGCCGACGTCGTGCTGGTCGATGAGATCAACCGCGCCGGGCCTAAAACCCAGTCCGCGTTGTTGGAGGCCATGCAGGAACGTCAGGTGTCCGTCGATCGCGACACGTTTGCATTGGCCGAGGAGTTTCTGGTGATCGCCACCCAGAACCCGCGAGAATTCGAAGGCACCTACCCGCTGCCGGAATCGCAACTCGACCGGTTCATGATCTGCGCACGGGTGGGCTATCCGCCGAGAGACTTCGAGACGCAGGTCATCGACGCCTACAACCTGCCGCATGCCAACCCGGAAGACTCGGTGAATGTCGAGACGCTCGGCGCCGAAGCATTGGCCGCCGCCCGAGGTGAGCTCGAAGCGATTCATCTCGCACCCGAACTCATCGGTTACGTGCTCGACATCGCTGCCGCAACCCGAGAAAACACCAGCGTCAACCTTGGCCTGTCGACCCGCGGCGCACTCAGCTTGGCACGCTGCGCCAGAATCGAAGCCGGTCTGAGAGGCGGGGATTACGTTGTGCCGGACGACGTCAAGCGCGTCGCACCTTGGGTCGTCGAACATCGCTTGGTGTTGTCCTCCGAGGCAGCGCTTGAAGGCGTCTCGGCCGGCCAGGTGCTGCAACACGTACTCGACAACGTCGCGGTGCCGCACTAGTGTGCGGCCCGGCCGCTTTCCGATGAACCTGACACCCCTCAGCTATTTCGTCATCGCGCTCATCTGCCTGATGGGCATCGTCCATCAGTGGGGAGACCCCCAAGCGTTTCCCTGGTGGCGTTTAGCCACCGCAGCCTTCATTGTCGGTCTTGCCTACGAATGGTTACGCATACGCAACTCACGTATCCGTGTCACTGCCGCGCAAGCGGGCGCTTGGCGTCTCGGTCAGCCTGCCGAGGCCGTTCTGACCTTCGACAATCCCGACGAGGCGCCCGTTGCGGTGCAATTCGCACCAGCCCTACCGAGCGAACTCGACGCACCCCGGGCATCACGTAAGGTTCATCTGACTGCGCAAAGCCGACAGAGCGTTCGTCTCCCCGTGCGACCGTTGGCGCTCGGCAATTTTTCTTGGCAGCGCCTGCCGATGCGCATCAAAGGGCCCCTCGAGCTCAGCTGGTGGTCGTCCAACCAGACCTTGGGTACCCAACTTACCGTCATTCCCGATATGTTGGTGGCAACCGGCCGCGCCTCGGGTAACCAACAAGCGGGCCTCGCCAGACAACAACGACCCGGTACCGGCCAAGAGCTGCACCACCTGCGAGAGTACCGCCCGGGCGATCCACGCCATACGATCGACTGGAAAGCGACGGCCAGAACCGGCGGCCTGGTGACGCGGGTGTTCGGCGAAGACCAGCATCTCGAGATCATGCTTATCCTCGACACCGGCCGGACCAGCCGCACCAACATCGACGGGCTGAGCCAGCTTGGCCACTACGTGAACCTGGCGGCGCGCTTCGCCGAGCACGCGGTGGCAAACGAGGACAGAATCGGCATGGTTGCCGTTGCCGACCGGCCCGTTGCCGTCGTGCCGCCGACGCGCGGGGCGCGTGCGGTCACCCAGATGCGGCAGGTGCTTGGCGGCCTGACCACCGAGGCGGTGGAATGCGACCTGCTCGCAGCCGCCGTCGAGCTAGCCCGGGTCGTACGGCGCCGGTGCCTGATCATCGTACTGACCGATCTGTACGGCAATAGCACCAGCGGGCGCTTGATGCAGAGCGTACGTCTTTGGGTACCCCAGCACTTACCCATGGTCGTTGGCCTCGTCGGCCGAGAGCTCAAGACGATGGCAGAACAGCCCGCGACCGAATGGCTGGATCCTTATACGAGCCTGGCAGCGCGAACCTACCGGCAAGACCTGCGGCGTGGCGCCGAGGGTTTGCAGCGCTTAGGGGCTCACACGCTCATCGCTCGGCCCCGGGATCTCGAGAATCAAGTACTGGCGCACTATCAGATGTTGAAGGTACAACGGCGGATCTAACTTGATCGGAGATGGGGTATGAGCGGCTGCGCGTTCAAGGGACGCGAGGCGCGATTCCTTTGTTTGAATAACGGAATTTATCGCGGCTAAAGCCGCTCCTACCGTTCGTTCCTATGTATCGCGGATTTCCGAGGTTTTCAGCGACGTCTTCCCGGTTGCCCGACCAGCGTGAGAACGAACACGACCCAGTAGCCGAGACCGATCACGAGCCGCATGGTCAATGAGAATCGCTCATCGGGCGACACATAGCCTTCGATCAAACCGGCGCCGACGAGAAATACTGCGCAGACCGCAAGCAGCTTGCTGCCCGTGGCGAACGCACGTTGGAACGACTCGATGCGGGTGAGGTGGCCGGGTCGCGCAATCGCTTCGCCGACGTAAAAGCCGATAGCACCGGCAATGCAGATAATGCTGAGCTCCACGAAGCCGTGGGCGGCGACGAACTCGAACAACCGACCCGATAAGCCGTACTGCGCGGTGAACGCAAACACGCCGCCGAGCATGAGGCCGTTCAGACCGATAATGTAGATGGTACCCAACCCATAAAGCACGCCAAGACTCACCGCCGTCAAAGTCACGACGATGTTGTTGGTGAAGATACCCACCGACAGGAGCGAGGAAGGTGTGACGTTCAAGAGATCGTCGGTCCATAGCTCACCGCCTTGAACCGTCTTGATCATCTGTTCAGAGGCGAACAAACCCACGAGTTCAGGATACGTGGCAACCAGCCACCACCCGGCAAATGCGGATAACAAGAAACCCAACGTAACGCTGGCGATATGCCGCCAAAGCTGCGCGGCCGCGTCCGGCGCATCGTGCGCGAACAGCCGCCAGACCTCCTGTTTGAACGACCAGGGTTTTCGAAACAACGCTCTATGCATGCGTGCATAGACTTGTTGCAGATAGCGCGTCAATCTTCCAGTTGGCGCGATGCGCCTCGCAATCGCAAGGTCGCGCGCGATCTCCGGATAGAGCCGCATGGCCGAGAGCGCAGTCTCCCGCGACACCGCTTTGCGGTCTTCGAGTTCGGGCAATCGCTCGGCCAACCGTTGCCAGACGGTTTGACGGGCTTGAAACCAGGCCGCGGTGGCTTTGTCGTGTGACGGCTGATCGGACATCACGATTCTCCGGTCAACAGCGACTGCAGATCGGAGAAGATCTCCTCTTCGCCGCCGGCAGCCGACCTGCCCAGCCGGACCAGTAGCTTTCGTCCGAGTTCAGATCGTGTCTCGGGCGCGAGCTCTGGCCATCGATCCAGCAACTCCCGAACCAACTCCGTCTGATCGAGCCCCAGCGAGGCGATCGCATCGCCTTGCAGCTGTGCGATCGAACCCTCGTCCGTTTGGATTTCGTAAACCAACAGCGTGCCAGCCGCCATATCGCCGATGCGAACCGATTGCTTGGTGAACATCGTTGCAGCCAAACCGACGGCGTAAACAAACGGGAGGCTGTCCACTATGCGCAGCACATTGCGAATCAGAATCGCACCCACGCCCGGCAGGTCGCCCGCCTGCGTCACGATGCGAATACCCGCAATGCGCTTACCCGGCGTTCGTCCTTGCATCGCGATCTCGAGGATCGGGTGATACAGAAAGTAGATGACCACCGTGGGGAGGATGACGACGAACAGAAAGCCTTGGAACCCCACATCGTCAGATCCGACCCATGCAATGCCGCCCGAGTAGATGAGACTGCCGAGTACATACCACGCCAGCGTCAACAAGATCCGAATGTGCCAGTCAACGACGTATGCGTAACTTCGGCCACCTGGACCGGCGATCTTGTACTCTAGATCAACGCCGGTGACGCTTGGGATGTTTAGCGCATCTTGCACGGGGCTAATGATAACCGCATGCGCACTCGGTGGTTGAGACCCGTGTCAGGGATCAACCGGAGCGGGTCGCCCGATCAAGTTTCTTGTACAGTGTGCCGGACCAGATTCGTCGTGGGTTGAGCCAATGGTAGATATCGAAGAACTCAAAGCAGAATTCTTGAACCTCGAGTTCGATACGAAGGAATTTTCGCTCGATGCCGACAAGGTCGTCACCGTGGCGAAGATGTCGGGTGAAACGCTGCCGGAATTCACCGATCCGAACCACCCTGATTTTCAGGCACCGCCGGCGTACATCGCGAGCCTTGCAGCCGGCCGCCATCTACCCATCAAGTTCCCGAAGCTTGGGGGCATCCCCATGGACGGCGGCAAGGCGGTGACCACCATTCACCCGGTGCGCGTCGGCGAACCCCTCACCGGGCGAACGCATCTGCACGACATCTACCACAAGACGGGCCGGTCCGGACGGATGATTTTCGTGGTGTCGCGCATGCAGATCTTCGATGCGAGTGGTACGCATGTGGCCACCAGCGATTCGCGCATGGTGGTTAGGGAGAAACCGGCCACATGAGTATCGAAACGATAGCCGACGTAGAATTCGGCGCAGAGCTCGAGCCTTTTCAACCCGACACCTCGCTTGCCGCAACCGGTCCCTTTGCAGACGCGGTTGGTTGGGGTGACGGCGGACGCTTCAAAGATCACGAGCGTGCAAGAAAAGAAGGACTACCCGGCGCGCTGGTGCCCGGGATCATGGCGATGGGTTTCTTGACGAGCATGATTCATCGCTGGAGCCCGGTCGCCAAAGTGGAATATATCGACACGGTGTTTCGCGCGCCGGTGTTGGCAGATCAACCCTGCACGATCACCGCCGTGGTCACCGATGTAAGCGCAGAAGACGGTCTGATTCAGCTGGATCTCACCGTGAAAAACGCAGCGGATGAAACCCGGGTGTTCGGTACGGCGAACGTACGGTTGCCGCTGGGTTAGCCGCCTTCGAGAGCGACCATGCGATCCAGCAGCTCGGTCATGTACATCATGGGCATCTGATGACCGGCACCCTCCATCGTGAATAACTGCGCCCCGGGAATGGTTTGCGCGAGGGCCTCGCCGTGGGGGTAAGGCAGAATCGGGTCCTCGGTCCCATGCACCACCAGCGTCGGCACGTCGACGCCGCTGAGCAACTCTCTGCGGTCCGCAGGTGTCGACTGAGCAATTGCCAGCGGGTGATTGTTCATGGCAGCGAAGTTCTTGGCCCGGTCGACTTCGCGCGTTGCAACGTCCCGTTGGCGCTCCCGGTCGAACGGTTCGACGCTGCCCGCCAACACTTCGAAGGCCCGAATGCGTTGCTCGATTTTGCCCTCGCGCGTGTCGGTGTCGGTGGACAGCATATTCGCCATGAGCTGCTCCATGAATTCCTGACTGGGACCCGGCAAATCGTCAGCCGCCAAATCGGGCATCTCCTCGCCGCCGCCACTCAAGGGTGAGGACATGATGATCGTCGCGGCACGCACGCGGGAACGGTGTTGGATGACGAGCGCCTGGACGATCATGCCGCCCATGGATGCGCCGGCGACATGAGCAGACTCCAGACCGTAACCGTCGAGCACGCCGACGGCGTCGCGCGCCATATCGTCCAGCGTATAGGGCGACTCGGCAAAATCGCAGCAAGTCGACTGGCCCACATCGCGGTTGTCGTAGCGGATGACATACCGGCCACGCTCCACCAGACCTTCAATCAACTCATCCGGCCAATAGATGCCTTGAGCTGTCGCACCCATGATCAACAAGACGGGCGGGTCGTTCGGATCACCAAAATCTTCCGTCCAGATCTCGATGCCATTCGCTTCGAGCATGCGTTCCGCCATGGGTAGCCTCCCTATCTGAGCGATTCAGCTTACGCAGCCGCGAGGATGCGGGCAATGACGGCCTGTTGCGTTTTCGACCCCGACCGGGGCAAGATTCGGTGACGCTTGAAGGGGGATACATCATGAGCTTTGAAGACAAAGTCGCGGTCGTGACTGGGGCCGGCGGCGGACTGGGGCGCTGCCATGCACTCGAGTTCGCCAAACGCGGTGCGAAAGTCGTCGTGAACGATTTGGGCGGATCCGTGGATGGCGCGGGTTCCGGTGATATGGCCGATGCGGTGGTCGAGGAGATCACGGCTGCGGGCGGTACGGCGATTGCAAACAAAGATTCGGTCGCCGATCCCGAGAGCGCCAAACGCATCATCGACACCGCAATCGATGCCTACGGCACGATCGACATACTGGTCAACAACGCCGGCATCCTGCGCGACAAGTCGTTCAAGAACATGACGATGGCGGATTGGGACATGGTCCTACAGGTGCATCTCGCCGGCACGGCATACGTGACCCATGCGGCGTGGCCGATCATGTACGAGAAAAACTATGGCCGCATCGTCTTTACCAGTTCCGGGTCGGGCATCTTCGGCAACTTCGGCCAGGCAAACTATGGGGCGGCCAAGATGGGCATGCTCGGTCTCATGAACGTGCTGGCGTTGGAAGGCGCATCACACAACATCCACGTCAATTGTCTCGGCCCGGGAGCGGCAACCCGCATGACCAACACCGTACCCGGCCGCGATGACAATATCGCTGAGCCGCCGCCGGAACAGGCACCGATATTGGTAAGCCCGGCCGTGCTCTTCATGTGCAGCGACGATGCACCCAATGGTGCCGTGATTCACGCGGCCGGTGGACGCTACTTCCGCTCGCAGATCTACGTGAACGAATCTGTCGAGCTAGGTATAGGGGCGACCTTTGAGGATCTGGAGGCGGAAGGCGAGAAGTTGATGGACATGAGCACCGCAAAACCCTTTGAGCGACGGCGTCCGCGCCGCTAAACAGGGCTACGAAGCCGCCAAACGGCCAAACGAAGGAACAAGGACAAGAACCATGTGTGACGAAAATACGGTTGAAGACAACAAAAAATATCTAAAGAAGGCGGGGTGGTTCTCGCGCAGGCAGTTCAGCAAGCTGACGGCCGGATCTGCGCTTGCGATGCTGCTGCCGCGGGTCGCCCATGCGCTGGACGTGAGCGAACGTGACGTTATGGTGCCGACGCCCGATGGAATGGCAGATTGCTACTTCGTTACTCCTTCCAGTGGTACGCACCCCGGCGTGCTCATCTGGCCGGACATCCTGGGTTTAAGGCCGGCGTTTCGAGCGATGGGTAAACGCCTAGCGGAGTCCGGCTACTCGGTGCTGGTGGTCAATCCCTACTATCGAAGCGCAACCGCGCCCGTTATACCGGAGGGCGCGAGCTTTGCGGATGAGTCCACGCGCAATACCGTGTTCCCGTTGGCCCGTCAACTCTCGGCCGAGACCCACATGACCGACGCGAAGGCGTTCGTCGCCTTCATCGATGCGCAAGCCGAGGTAGACACCAGCCGCAAGATCGGGACTACGGGCTACTGCATGGGTGGCCCCATCGTCATGCGAACAGCAGCGGCCGTGCCCGATCGAATCGGAGCGGGCGCCACGTTTCATGGCGGCGGGCTGGTCACCGATAACCCGGACAGCCCTCACTTGCTCGTGCCCACAATGAAGGCACACTTTCTGATCGCAATAGCAGCAAACGATGACGAACGCGATCCGGAGGCCAAGAACGTCCTGCGGGAAACCTATGACAAAGCGGGCTTGCCCGCGGAGATCGAGGTCTACGAGGGCGCCATGCACGGGTGGTGTCCACCGGATTCCTCCGTCTATCACGAAGCGCAAGCCGAGCGGGCGTGGGCCCGATTGTTAGTTCTGTTTGCGACAGCATTGACCTGAAGAACTTGGCGCGAGCTGATATCGAGATCAGGGGCGGCCTATGCGGATCTGGGCCGATCGGGCGAAATGCCTGGCTGCGCCTTTCTAAGATACACTCCCCCAATGACAGCCCCGAAACTGCGTCTCGTCGTGTTGGCCGTGCTGTTGCTCCCCTGCCACTCCGTCGGGGCGGCGGATACTTCTGCAAATCTCGTGCTGGTCACCATGGATGGCGTTCGCTGGCAGGAAGTCTTCGGTGGCGTGGACGTGGACTTGATCGAGGATGAACGCTACACGCGAAATCCCGAACTGCTGAAGAAAGCCTACTGGCGTGAACAGCGAACCGAACGGCGCAAACAGCTGTTTCCCTTTCTCTGGTCGGTTATCGCCGCCCAGGGCGTATTGGTTGGTGACCGGGTCCAAGAAAGCTATATGGAAGTGCGCAACCGGTGGTGGTTTTCCTATCCGGGTTACAACGAAATCCTAACCGGCAAGGTGGACCGTGCGATTGATTCCAACGATAAAAATTGGAATCCGAACGTCACCTTTCTGGAGGTCCTAAATCGTATGGAGGGATTCAAAAATCGTGTGCTGGCCTTTGGCTCATGGGATGTCTTCCCCTATATCATCAATACTCAACGCAGCGGACTGCCGGTCAACGCAGGATTCACCCTCGCAACGCCAGCAGCGACTGAAGAGTCCCGTTGGTTGAACGAACTGTCTGCTGAAGCTCCCAGGCTCTGGCCAACGGTTCGGGTCGACTTCATCACCAACGGATACGCCATGGAGGCACTCAAGCATCAGTTGCCGCGCGTGACCTATATCGCATACGGCGAAACCGATGACTTTGCGCACGATGGCAGTTACGACCGTTACATCGACGCTGCACATCGTACGGATCTGATGCTGTCGAAACTGTGGACTTGGCTGCAGTCGAGCCCCTTCTATCGCGGCCGCACCACGCTGATCATTAGCACCGATCACGGCAGAGGCAATACACCGGATGGCTGGGCTCATCATTTCAGCGGGGCCAGCGCCGCCAAGCTGGGCGTCAAAGATGCCCCCAACGGTGCGCCGGGATCCAATCAGATCTGGCTCGCCGCCATAGGACCCCACATCCAATCAGGCGGTCTGGTCAAGGGGCATTGGAAACAATCACAGATCGCCGCGACCGCACTTGCCAGTCTGCAGCTTGACCCGGCCAAACTCATGCCACAGGCAGACAAAGCCATGGAGGAGCTGCTGCGTTGAGTCAGGCATCAGTCCGCACCGGGCTTCGATGCCGGCCGGGTTACATCACGTGCTACGCGACGGCTTCCACGACCCTCCGCCTACTCAGTTCCTTTCTGATCACGTTGTTGATCCAGAAAAAGCCTACCGTGCCCATGAGAACGCTGGTTGTTACAAAAGCGACGTAAATCCCGACGTATCCCCACAAAAAGTCGCCGAGCAGGGCAAGCGGGATGTAGACCACCAGCATCTGTAGTATCGACATTACAAGTGGCGGTATCGGTTTGCCAAGTGCATTGAAACTTTGCGTTGCGGTCATCATGACCCCCATGAATCCGACACTCACCGGAACGATGATCAGATAGACAGAAGCGGCCTGCACGACACCGGGGTCATCGTTGATGAGCGACACCAGCCATTCAGCCGTCAACGAAAGAAGCACAAACGCAAACAAGCCCCACAACAGCGAGAAAATGTTAGACAGCTTCAGCGCTTGCTTGACCCGATCGTAAAGACCCGCTTCCCAGTTCTGGCCGACAAAGGGTGCGACACTCATCGACAAAGCGAAGATGATCATCATCACCATGGCTTCAACGCGCGTGGCCACACCGAAGCCCGCGACGACAACTGCCCCGTGCCCGGCCAGCAGGCGGGTGATGATGGTCATGGAAACCGGCCCGATAAGATTGGAGGCGATGGCAGGCAGACCCACGTGCAGTATCTGTCTGCAGGACGTAGCAATACCTTCGAGGCTCGGCAGCAGCAATCTATCGCGATAGGCCATGTAGTAGAAGTAGAGACAGAAGCTTACGATTCTCGCCGCGACGAAACCGATGGCAGCACCTTCTATGCCTAATTCCGGGGCACCCCCAATGCCGAAGATGAAAAAGGGTGCAATCAAGACGTGCAGCGCAGAACCGACCGTCATCAAATAGCCAGGCGTTACCGCGTCGCCCGCGGCACGCATCAGTGTGGAGCCCACAAAGGCAAACGTAAAAAACGGCAGTCCGAGCAGCCAGATCTTCGTATAGGCGACGCTCAGCGGCAGGACCTCAGGTCCGGCACCTAACAAGGCGAAGAAGGATTCCAGCGCGACATAGGCAACGACCGCAAAGCAAAGGATGACCCCTATGACCAGGACGAAACAGTGGGTAATGAGGCGTCGCGCCCTTTCCTTGTCGCCGCTGCCCATGGCTCGGGCAACGACTGAAGATGCACCGATACCGAGCCCCATCGAGACACCCTGCAACAGCATCACCAGCGGAAACGTAAACGAGATCGCCGCGAGTTCATTGGTGCCGAGGGTGCCAATGTAGATGGTTTCCACCAGGCTCGCCGTCATGATCGAGACGAATCCCAACGTCATGTACCCGGTCAACCTGATCAAATGGGTATGCACGGGACCCTCGGTGAAACCGCGAGTTTTTCCCCCGCCTAGACCTCCACCGGCACGGGTTTCGACTTCACGCATGATGGTCTGATTCGGTTGCCGTGGATGATTGCGCTAAGTCCACTGGCGGATGACCGAGACAATGACCGTGATGTATCGAAAAAACACTCATGCCGGGAAGTGTAACGTAGCTTTGCCGCATCTCTCCTACACTGCATGAACATCCGAACGGCGTGTCGACTAGCTACGCCAATCGCGTTGGGAGTATTCTCGAACATCAGCGTGAGAGGGGAATTTGGGGAGGGAAGAATGCATTTCGACTACGTGAACTACGAACAACTGGACGACATCGTCAAAATCACGATCGACCGTCCCGACGTGATGAACGTCATCAGCCGCAAGGTCTATGCGGAGCTCGACGCAGCGCTGGCAACAGCGGAGGAAGACGACGAGATCAAAGTCATCATAATTGCCGGTGCAGGCGACAACTTCGGCGCCGGACACGACATAGGCAGTGAGGCCATGCGCGCCGAGCTCGACGAATATCCCCGGGATTTCTCGCGCCTCGGCCGAGTGCAAGCCATGGACCGCGGCGTCTACTGGAGGATGCACGACCGCTGGCGCAATATCGGCAAACCCACCATCGCCATGGTGCAGGGCTACTGCATCATGGGTTCGTGGATGCTCGTGTCCGCATGCGATCTCACGGTTGCCGCAGACGACGCAAAATTCGCCGACCGCTCCGTGCGCTGGGGCGGCGCGAATCACGAATACCCTACTCAGTTCTGGGAGCTTGGCATAAAGAAGGCCAAAGAATATCTGTGGACGGGAGACTTCATCGACGCCCAGGAAGCCTACCGCCTGGGCATGGTCAACCGCGTGGTATCGCGTGACAAACTCGAAGAGGCAACATTATGGCTGGCGCGCCGCATCGCGCTGAATAGTCTCTATTCGTTAAAGGTCTCCAAGATGTCGATCAACCAGGCTGCCGACATCATGGGCCAGAGCGCGGCCGTGCGAGCATCGGGAAACTTCTGGATCATGTCGATTGGCGCCACCAGCAAGGAGGCGAGCAGCGAGGATCGAGTCGACTGGTCGAAATCCCAGAATGCACGCTTCGACGATCAGGACGACGGGCGACCCTGGTGAGCGGCTTTCGCTGAGGTATAGATCGTTGATTTAATTGAACTAATCGCGGCTAAAGCCGCTCCTACCTCGGCGCGCAACTGAAACGCTTCGACTAGTCGAACTGTTTCTTGCCGGTCCCAAAGACGAGATAAAAAACCAGCCCGACAACATTGAGCGCGGCTGCGACCTGGAACACCAGGATCCAGGAGTTGGTGTACTGAAGAATGAGCCCCGATATGTAGACACCGATGATGCCCGGTATGGTACCGGCGGTGTTGGAAATACCCATCAGCGTACCGGAATGGCGCGGGGCGATGTCCATGTGGTTGCTGGCCCAGCCGCCGAGCCCGAACGCGCCGAGCGCCGAGCCGAGGGTCATGAGCGCAATCGCCATGGGAGCGGACGATATGTAACCCACCACGGCCAACACGATCGCGCTGGAACCGAAGCCAACGATCTGCATCAACTTGCGCACACGCGTGATGTCGTGGCCGCGGCGAATCAATGCGTCGGTGACCCAGCCCGCAATGTTCAGAAACAAAAACGAGGCGAGATTGGGCAACATCGCATAGAGGCCCACCGCGGCGAAATCGACGCCCAAGCCTTCGGCGATGTAGGTCGGCAACCAGGACAACAGCACATAACCGCCCCAGTTCGAGCAAAAGTGGCTGACGATGATGGCCCACACGGGCATGGAGGTGAGCATCTTTTTCCACGGTGGCCGTTCGCCTTGCACGCCTTGATCGGTGCCGGCGCGAATGATGCCGAGTTCATGCTCCGAAATGCTCGCATGGGATTCGGGCGTATCACTCGCGAGTCGGACCCAGAGTAGATACCAGAGAAATCCGACCGCACCGAACAGATAAAACGCCCACGACCAACCCAACGTCAGCACGATCACCGGCGTGATCAACAACGCGAACACCGTACCGAACGGAATGCCGCTGGCGTTGAGACCGATCGCACGCGTGCGTTCGGTGACCGGAACCCAGCGCGAAAAAAGGCTGTAGATCGATGGGAAGGTGACCGCCTCGCCGAGCCCCATGCCGACGCGTGCCAAGAGCAACACCGTCAGCCCTGCATACGCAGCGGACGGAGTCACAATCGTAAACAACGACCACAGGAGGACGCCCAAGCCCAGCACCATTTTGCCGCCGAACCGATCGGCGAGAAATCCGCCGAAGACCTGGGTCAACAGGTAGCCGACGAAGAAGGATGACAGCACCAACCCTTGCGTGCCGCGATCCCATCCGAATTCTTCGGCCATCGGGATGATGGTGACAGAGATGTTTACCCGATCGATGTAACAAACGAACGTTGCGAACGCGCACAACCCGACCATCGTATAACGCTTGGGCCAGGTTCCTTGCTGGATGGGCGCAACCGCCCCACCCGGGTCCTCTGCCATGTTGTCTCCTCCCCTGCCGCCTACCATCGCATCAATACACAGCGAAAGACAGGTCAAAGCGGCTGCCCGTCCGTAGCGCGCGGCCGCTCCTAACTGGGGGTTTGCGACAACCAGCGGCCGTCACACGGGAGCGTTCGCCAGTGGTCTCTGGGAATCTCGACCGTGTCCGCAACCCGGTCCAGGCCGATGATGATGGAACCGTGCATGCTGATCGTGACGTTCAGCAACGTGCTTCGGCTTTCCAGATTCTGGACCTCGCTCGCGGCGCGTTGGATGTCGCACGTACCGCGCGACAACGTGTGGACCATGGCGTGAGCGTGCACGGGTTCAACGGCAGTTACCCGATAGGCGCGATCATTGCCGGCAAGATCGATGAGCTCTAAAAGGTAAGTCGCCTCGCAAGATTTACACTCGACCAACCCGCTCGCCAAGCCCAAGTGTTCTTCCAGCACGAAGAGGGTTTCGAAGGGTGTCGTACCGGGCTTAATATGTGAGCAGAGCATGTGAGATTACGGTTGCAACTGAAGCACGTCATGCCTATCCATGCGGGCCACGCCTATCTAAAGGAATCGCCATGAGTGATGCAAGTACTGTGCAGAGGGATCAGGATCCCACGGTTGGCAAGATTCTGCCCAACAAGGATTTCGCGGTGAGCGATGCTCTGCTTGAAGACTACTTCGAAGGGCTCACGCTCGACCGCGCTCCATTCGACCGCGGCGAGACACCGGTGCCGTCGATGATCGCAGCAGCGGCCGACGATTACTTCCGCGAGAGCGCTTTCGCCCAGCAGCGTGGCCATCTGTGGATGCGCCAGCAGTGGACGTTTGCCCAGCCGCTCAAGCGGAACACGGCGTACGTGACCTGCGGTTGCATCGAAGACATTTACCGCAAACGCGATCGAACCGTGGTCGATACGGCGCTGAACGTCGTCGATTCGCATGGCGCCGAAGTGCTGACGATGAACCATCATCAATCGTTTCTGCTCGATGCGCCCGTCGGAGAGGTGCAGCTCCGCGACCCGAACAAAAAGTCCGGCATGCGCAAGTTCATCGTGCCCGAGGGTGAACCGCTGAGCGAATTCGACCGCACCATCACCCTCGAGATGTGCGGGCAGTACTTTCACGGCAGCAAGAGCTACCACACTGATCAGGCGGCATCGAAGGCGCTCGGTTTCCAAGACGTTGTCGTGGGTGGCCGCATGACGATGTCCTATGTCGGACATCTGCTGGATGGGCATTTCGGTGATCGCTGGTTCAATAGCGGCCAACTCGACGTAAAATTCACCAACCCGTGCTGGCCGAACGATCACATCGCGATCAAAGGCGTGGCGATGGGAGCTTCGTCGGAGGATCCTGCGCGCGAGTCGGTGTTCGCGTGGATTGAAAAGGACGACGGCACGATCGTACTGATTGCCAGTGCCAGCGCAGCGCGTTAGGAGAATCTAAACTGGGGGTGGATCATGCTCGAAAGAACCGACCGGCTGTGTCTTGCGGTGCGCGATGCAGCCAAAGCCGCCGAAGATTTCGCGAGTATTTTCGATACCGCGATCGTCGATATCTCTCCGGATAGAATGACGAACGCCCTGCGCACGACGCTGCAATGGGGCCAAGACCAGGTAGAGTTGTTCGAACCTCAGGGCGATGGCGCTGTCGCCGATTTCCTCAACACCGGGCGCAGCGGTATATTCGCGGGCGGCTTCGCAGCGCACGATCCCCAAGCCGTCGCGGCGCGTTTGCAGGAGCGCGGGATACGGGTTCACGAACAATCCCCGGAGCGTTTTATCGTGCTGCCGGGCGACCTCAACGGTACCGGTTTGGTGCTCTCGAAGGTGCAGCACCGTGAGCGGGTTGGACTCAACGATAAGATCTGGCAGATCACCTACGCGGTTCCAGATCTCAAGGCCGCCATCGCAAACTACGCTTCGCTGTTCGGTTTGGAAGACACCTTCACCAACTACTATACGTCCGAGAATTTCGGTTACGAAGGGGCGATCACGTGGTTCGACGCGCAGGATGGCGGATTGCTCGACAGCTTGGAGTATTTAGAACCAAACGATGCTACGAAGGCCGTGGCCCGGTTTGTTAGCCGCAATGACAACGGTATCTACATGGCGAGCATCGAGACCGACGCCATTCCGGCGATCAAGGATCGGGTCACAGCCACCGGCGACGGCTGGCAGGGCACGGATTTCGGCGGTTTCATCCACCCGAAACGCCTACATGGACTGTTACTCGGACTTGTCAGTTATGAGAACTGGAATTCGCGGCGGCCGTTGCCTTAAGCACAGAAGAGTCGCGGCTAAAGCCCCCGAAAATCCCTGATCCGGAACGAATTCACGCAACCACTGTCTTACTGATGCACCAAACTCGCTTGCAAGGGAGAGTATCAATTCATGAGCGTCTTACTGCGTGTGTCACGTATCCGCGACCCACGGTCCACACTGGCATCCTCAATTTTGTTGTTCGTCGCTTTTTCGCTGTTCGGTATCTGGGTCGACTCAAGCACCAAGTTCGCAAACAGCTCCCCGGCATCGGTCTTTTCGGAGCACGTTGACCTGCGGTGCGCTTCGCTTCCCGAGGAAGGAGCAGCCGCGTCGTCCGTCAGGCGAGCACAGTGGACAGCGCCGGTTGTGGATATCCAGTGCCCAACCATAATGGTCCTTGAAACCGTTTGCTAGAAACACCAAACCCAATCCAGCGGCAGTTTATCGGCCAACGAACTTGGGTTCTCGCTTCTCGACAAAAGCCGCCGCGGCTTCGCGCGCATCTGCGCTTGCCATGGAAGCTTCCTCGAGGCTGAGCGACAGCGGCAGCACCAAGTTTGAAACCATCTTGATGAACTTGTTGATAGGTACTTTCGATGCGGAGATCGCTTTGCCGGGCCCTTCGGCAAGCCGGACGGCAATCTCGGTCGCACGCTCCATCAGCGCGTCATGCTCCACGACGAAATTCACCAACCCCAGCTTCTCGGCTTCGGCCGCGGACAGGCGCTCGCCCGTCATCAAGTAGTACTTGGCGCGATTGACGCCCATCAAGAGCGGCCAGATCACCGCGCCACCATCACCAGCGCCGATGCCCATGTTGACGTGGGTATCGGCAAATATCGCTTTGTCGGAGGCAACGACGATGTCTGCCAGTAGCGCGATCGTCGCGCCCAAGCCCATGGCGTAGCCGTTGACCGCGGATACGACCGGTTTCGTGCAATCGAGCAGATTGTCCACAATCTGACGGGCCTCGCGCATCATGTCGCGGCCATCTCCGCCGCCAGGCGGTGAACCTCCCCCGAAATCGCCGCCGGCGCAGAATGCCCGTCCCGCAGCAGCGAGCAGCACGACCCTGACCTCAGCATCGGCTTCGGCGTCGAGGAAGAGCCGGCTGAGCTCGTTGTGCATCACGCCGTTCACCGCATTGAGCTTTTCAGGCCGATTCAGCGTCGCCACCGTCACGCCGTTCGGTCGTTTGTCGATCAGGATCGTCTCGTAATCGTCTTGGTACAGCATTGGCCTTCCTCCCAGTGAACCCTCATGTTACCCCCGTTTAGTGGGGGGCGGTGCGTCCGAAGGGCAAGACGCCGCGCCCTAGCCTACAATTTGCGGTAGCCTAAACCGGCTAACGGCTGACAGGGGGAAAGATGCAGTTCAACGGAAAAGTCGCTGTCGTCACCGGCGGGGCCAGCGGAATTGGGGCGGCGAGCGCCCGGAATTTTGCCGCCCGTGGCGCCAAAGTGGCGATAGCGGATCTCAATCAGGACGCTGCGCTGAAGGTCGCGGACGAGATCGGCGGCATGGCGGTCGACTGTGACGTCGGCAAGGAAGCGGCGATCAACGATCTGGTCGCCCGGGTCGAAGCGGAGCTTGGGCCGATCGACATCTTCTTCAACAACGCCGGCATCGCAACCGGTCGCGGTCCGCTCGCCACCGATCTGGACGTCTGGCAACAGCAATGGGACGTCAACCTGATGGCGCATGTCTATGCGGTTCGCGGGGTGCTGCCGGGCATGCTGGAACGCAGCAGCGGCTACATCATCCACACCGCCTCGATGGCCGGTATTCTCACCAGCCACGGCAACCTAGCGTATGCGGTGACCAAGCATGCGGTCGTCGGCTTCGCGGAATGGATGTCGATTACCTATCACGACAAAGGTGTGCACACATCTCTGCTCGCCCCCTTGGGCGTACGCACACCCATGCTCGGGGATCCCAACGCGGCGTTCACTCAGGCTGTCGGACCCATCAAGGAACCTGAGGAGGTCGCCGAGATGGTGGCGAGCGCCGTCGAAGCAGAACGCTTTTTGATCCTCACAGACGAGATCGCTCAAACGTGGATGAACTTCAAGAACACCGATATCGAGCGTTGGCTCAAAGGCATGCGACGCATGCAGGCGCGGATGGAAGCACAGACCGAGTAGACTAGTCGTCCAGCGTGGCACTCAAGCGCTCAACCGCGATCAGATAGTCTTCCATAAACTCCCGCATGACATCGCGTGTCGACTGAATGCTGTTCATGAGTCCGACCCCCTGGCCCACGAACGAAGTCGCGAGTTGCTTGGCACCTGCGTGCCCGCTTTCCGCAAGCTTGGTGATCTTGGCCAACGGTGATTCGCTAACCAGAGACTGCAACGGCATCGGCAAAGGCTCAGGCGCCTCTTCCGATTCCCAGGCGTCGGTCCACGGAGAGCGGAGTTGGCGAGAGTATTTGCCGGTGCGCGCGCGGGAGCGAACCGTTTGGCGTGAGCTGGCCTGCAGGTATTTTTCTTTGATGATCGGTGAGGTTTCCGCCTCCGCTGTGGTCAACCACATCGAACCTGTCCAAGCCCCTGCGGCACCCATGGCCATACACGCGGCCATCTGTCGACCGGTGACGATGCCGCCGGCGGCCAGCACCGGTACGTCGTAGTCCTTGACCGCCTCGCAGACCTCGGGCACTAGCACCAGCGTCGAGACCTCTCCACAGTGGCCGCCGGCTTCGGTGCCCGCCACCACCAGCAGATCAACGCCCGCTTCCACCTGTTTGGCGGCATGTTCCTTCGCGCCAACGAGGGCGGCAACCGCAACGCCGTTCGCCTTGCCCATCTCGAGCATGTAGCGCGGCGGCACCCCGAGTGCGTTGGCAATGAGTTTGATGGGGTGCGCGAAAGCCACATCGATGATGTTGGCCGCGCGGCTGGAGGTGAGAAAGCCACCCCCGCGTCCGGTTTGGCCTTTGTAGACGTCCGTGGTATCGATCTGGTGTCGCGCCAATATGTTGATCGCGAAATTGCGATGCTCATCGGGCACCATCGCCAGAATTTCCTCCGGAGAAGTATTGTCATCGGTAATCGCCATGCTGGTGGGCGCGATCAGGTCGACACCGTACGGCATGCCGTTGATGTGCTCATCGATCCAGTTGAGTTCGATTTCGAGCGTCTCAGCGTTGTAACCGGCGGCACCCAGTACGCCCATGCCCCCAGATTTGGAGACCTCAACGACGACGTCCCGGCAATGGGTGAACGCGACCAGCGGAAAATCGATACCCAACATGTCGCAGATCGGTGATTTCATATCTGTGGCCCTCGTTCTACGCGCCTTTCTCTGCGCCTCGCATGCCCTGCCTGGGGCACAGGGTCATGTTAACAGCATCCATTGTCATCGTGGCTCGGAAGGCGATATCGTAACTGCTGAAATGACAACGACCGGTACTCCATTGGTGGCCGTCACGGGATGTGTGCGGGGGCGCGTGCAGGGCGTCGGCTTCAGATATTCGATGCAGCGAACGGCGGACGGACTCGGCGTTGCCGGCTGGGTGAGGAACCTGCCCGATCGGTCCGTTGCGTTTCACGCCGAAGGCTCCCGAAATGCGGTAGATGCACTACTGAGCTGGAGCCAATCCGGCCCGGCGTTCGCCCGAGTCGACGAAGTCGACGTGCAGCCGTGCGACGTTCGTCACCTCGAATCGTTCGAGGTCCTGCCCTGATCCACGCAAGCCAACAATTGAATCGCGGCTAAAGCCGCTCCTACCCTGTCCTTGTTAGACTTCGGTCATGGAACTGATTCTGATACGTCACGGGCTGCCGGTGCGACAGGAACTCGAGAACGGCCGGGCCGACCCGCCGCTATCAGACACGGGGCACCACCAAGCGTCGTTAGTCGCAAAGTGGCTTGAACCGATGGCCATCGATGCCGTGTATTCGAGCCCCCTGATGCGCGCGCGGCAAACCGCAGAACCCTACGTCGACCTTTCGGGCCACTCGGCCGTGATCCACGACGGCGTCGAAGAGTTCGGTCGGGATACCTTGAGCTACATCCCTGTGGAGCAGCTGAAAGCGGAGGATTACGAGGCCTGGCAAGCCCTCGGTGATTTCGCCACTGATCTCGATCTAGACCTCGATGAGTTCAGCAAAATCGTGGTCGACGCCATGGAAGAGATAATCGGATCACACAAGAGTCAGATCGCTGCGGTTTTCTGTCACGGCGGTGTGATCAATATTTGGGCCAGTCATGTCCTCGGACTTGAGGCACGCGTGTTCTTCGAACCGGCCTACACGAGCGTGTCTCGCTTTCTGTGCGCAAGTACGGGCGAGCGCAACCTGGTGAGCCTGAATGAAACGGCCCATCTACGGGGCTTTAAACTAAGATGAGCCTCATGCAGGTACGCCTTTCAACGCCGAATGCGCCGCCTATCGCCGAAGTTGGTGGCAAGGCCGCGTCGCTGATCCGCCTGGGCCACGGGGGCTTCAAGGTGCCCGAAGGTATCGTGCTGACGACCGCTTTCTTCGCGTCCTGGATACGGCATATTGAGGCCACCGGCGCTTGGCGGTCGGTCATCGCCATGCTCAGCACGAGCCGAACGCGCCTGCCGAGCCTGAACGAACGGGAACGCCTCGTACGGGCTTGTGACGACATTAAGCGGCTAGCCAACGGTTTGCCGTTTGAAGTTGATCAGCAGATCGCGCTCGACGAAATTCACAACGAGCTCGCAGACGGCACGTTCGCCGTGCGTTCGTCGTCGCCGGACGAAGATCTGGCAGGCGCGTCATTTGCCGGTCTTTACGAAACGGTTCTGTACGTCACACCCGCGTCCCTCGTCGACGCCGTACGCACCTGCTTTCGCTCCTGTCTCGACAGTCGCGTCTTGCTCTACAAACGCGAAATGCACTTCGAGAACCTCTCGCCCGCCATTGCAGTGATCATTCAACGGCAGATCGAGAGCGCCATTTCCGGCGTCGCCTTCTCCCTGAACCCGCTCACGAACGATTTCGACGAGGCGTTGATCAACGCAAGCTGGGGTGTCGGTGAGGCGCTCGTTTCCGGGGACATCACACCGGACACCGTGGTGGTGAACAAGGTCACCGGCGCGGTGATCGAGCAACGTCTCGGTGACAAGGGCGGCGACCGTCCAGAGGTGGCCTGTTTAGGTGACGAGCAGATCAGCGAACTAACCGAAACGGTCAAGCAGATCGAGTCGCTCTACGACGAACCCGTCGACGTGGAATGGGCGATCTGCGACGGTGAGCTTCACGTTCTGCAAGCCCGGCCCATCACGGCCTATATTCCCCTCGCCAAGGAAATGCAGACCGAGCCCGGGGCGCGGCGTTTCCTCTATATGGACGGTGCGTTGACCGACGGATTGACGATTAGCGGGCCGATATCGCCGATCACCGGCGAGACGTTCGATTGGATTTATCGGCTGATGGCGGAGTACATGCTGGGTATTCCGGCGGAAGAACTCGAACTCGAAATCAACAAGACCGGGTTCGGCTTTCACGGCACCCGCCTTTACATAAACCTCTCGATGTTCCTGCACCTACTGGGCAAGGGCAAAAGAATCGCGAAACAGGCGGAGTCAACGAACGCATTGATGGCCGAGATTCTGCTCTCCCCAGATCTCGATCAGTATCGGATGGATAAGCCCCCAGCCCCATACCGAATGCTCAACTTGATTCGCTACACTCCCGGAATCTTCTGGCGCTCACGCCCGTTGTTCAAATGGTTGTTGATGCCGGTGTTGCACCGCAAACGCTTCCAGAGCGAATACGATGAGGCGATCGCGTGGTTCGACGAATGGGTTACGCAGCCGATCGATTACGGCGAATCGTTGGCCAGTGCCCTACGCACCTTGTACGTCCAGGCAGGCCTGACCACTTTGATCTCGACCGGGCCGGCGCTCATTTCATTCATGTATCTGGGCGTCATGCGCGTCAAAGGCCTGATCGACGACGATTCGCCCGAACAAGTCGCACTAGCCGATGCCATGTGCCGGGGATACCCGGACGATCAAATCGTGCAGATGGGCCTGAAGATGTTCGATCTCGCAACGGCGTTGCCCGCATCCGAATTCGCCGATCTCGATGCCCTGCTGCAGAAAATCGATGACCGCGACCTGCCGGAAGCATTCCTCTCCCTGTGGGATTCGTTCATCGAGGAATACGGCTGCCGAGGACCGCTCGAGATGGAACTGGCCAATCCCGGCTACGGCGAAGCACCCATAGTGGCCTTGCAGCAGATCGCGATGATCGCCAGCGCCGGTGGACAGTTCAATCCCCACGACATGCAGCGCCAACTGATCGAAGAGCGCGAGAAAGCGTTTGATGAGCTCCTGACCATACTGCCGCGCCGCAAGCGCAGGCGCCTGACGCGAGCGTACGACAACATCCTTCGATATTCCGGGTCGCGGGAGTTGATCAAACACCACATCATGCAAGTCAACGAGCGCATACGACGCCGCCTATTGCGCTATGCCGACGAGTTCATCGCTGCCGGTCGGCTCGACTCCACAGAGCAGATATTCGAGCTGTCCATGAGCGAGATCGAGCAGGGCGTCGACGAAGCTACGTTTGACCTCCACGCGGCCGCGACCGCGCGCGGTGCAACGTATCGGAAGTTAAAGGCACAGGTACGACACTTTCCCATGGCCATCGACTCGCGAGGCCGGATACTGCGTCCGGAACGGAAAGTTGAAGACGGCGCACTGACGGGATCCGGCGTCTCGCCCGGCATCGCCCGCGGCGTCGTGAAAGTGCTGAACGACCCTTTCGAGAAGGAGATTCTGCCCGGGGACGTCCTGGTCGCCGTCACCACCGATCCCGGGTGGACGCCGCTTTTCATCAACGCGACCGCCGTGGTGCTCGAGATCGGCGGCGAGCTCCAGCATGGCGCATTGGTCGCGCGCGAATACGGTAAGCCGTGCGTGGCCGGCATCCCGGATGTGACCACGGCGCTGAGCGATGGCCAAATCGTGGAAGTGGACGGCAACGCCGGTACCGTCCGCATCATCGAGACCCAAGTGTCATAAGGATCCCGATTTCAGCTTCGGCCACATTCACATCATCAGCGAGGATCCGAAAGCCGAACTCAGCCCAACGCTCTGTGCTCGCTCAATCTGAAAAACTGAACCGCGTCGCGTCCTTGTAGAGCGTATCCCACGCGAGTGCGACTCGCGGCGTGAACATGCAAACGAAATCTTGATAATCGTCGGCGGTTTGATCAGCCCACTCATACTTGGCGGTGGCTTGTTCGGCGAGGGTTCCCGCAAGCTCCGGATCCGGTTTGATCTGAGTCACGGTGCCTTCCAACATGACGGCATGTTCGGCATCCTCGAGCGTTATCGACGCGCGTGGGTTAGCAGCGAGGTTCCGACGCCAGAGCGCGTCGGGATCACCACCGAAATAGAACGCATTGTTCACCCACATGCCGTCGATGGGTCTCGCGATTGGCGTTGTGTCCGGCTTGACGGTGGTGATCCAGTAATGCAACGCGGACGTCAGCCGTTCGTTGACGTTTGCCCAGGTGACGAACGGGGCATCCTCAGGCAAACCATAATCCTTCGGAATGCGGGGGCGGCTGGCAATCGGCTCGACGGGCATGTTGGGTGTTTCCAGGCGGGCCGTAAAGTATACGCCGTGCGTGCTGACATCCGCGTGTTGGAAGGTCAGGACGTTTCGCGTTTGGGGTCGTCGGCTAACGGTTCGTCATGCTATGAGGTCTAAGTCGCTATGAGTCCGGCAATAGTTCTACAAATCAAAGGTAGGAGCGGCTTCAGCCGCGATCCTTTGTGTTGAAACCTGCGTTAATCGCGGCTAAAGCCACTCCTACCCTACGAGTCGTGATCACGCAGGGTCACCGCCGGTATTGTCCGCCAACGCGTTGAGCTTCAACCGGGCTTGCCGTAATCGCGATTCCAGCCACTTGAAGTGGTTGAAGTTGTCGGGGTCTAAATTCCAGTCGTATCTATTGTCGTGGCCGGCCGCGAGGGTCGCTTCGTAGAGCGCGATGGCCTTGGGAAGGTCGACCGGCAATCCGCGTTTGCCGTACTCGTAATTCATCGCTAGTTCGCGAGCGGCGTTGAAATGATGGTGGGTAACGGCGAGCTGTAACATACGCAAGGCGGCGGCTTTGTCGACTTCCTGCTGAAAGCCTCGCTCGTATATCTCAAAAAGACGCCACGCGGCACCACCATGGCCCTGCCCCGCAGCTTGTTCGAGCCGTGCAATGGCTTCCGCCCTGCGCTTACTACCGTGCCCAGCCAACAACTGTTGCGCATAGCGATAGTGCGATTCGGCATCGGTGCGTTGGCCAAGCTGGTCGAGGTCGCCAATGCCGAGCATGGCGCCGCCGGCGTACCCGCCTAGGCGATCGATGTAGGCGAGCTGATTTTGAAGGGTGCGCACTCGCTTGCTATCGCTTTGTTGAGCTTGTTCTATGAGCGCTTCGATCCAACGTCGCGCCTCGGGATAGTCGACGCCAAAGCCTTCCCGGCCGTTCATGTAGTTGCCGGCAAGGCGTTCCATGGCTTTTGCGTCGCCTGCTTCAGCGGCCGTGACCAGCCAAACCATAGCTGAGTCGATATCCTTGTTCACGCCACCACTGCCGGTTCTGAGCATCACGATCAGATCGTCGCGGGCGCCCGTGTCGCCGTTCTCGGCCAGATATTCCATCAACTCGAGACCGAGTTCCTGCACACCCGGTCCGGGAAGCTGACTACTCAAGTAGCGCTTTGCCATCGCCTTGGTGATCGCAAGGTCGCGGTTTCGAAGTCCTTCCGACCAAGTTCGCAGCTCATCGGCCTGCTGTCGGTAACTGGCAGCATTTAACCGAAGCGCACGTTCATATGACGTGGGTTCACCACCGTGCTCAGCAAGCTCCTGGTAGTAGGCGCGTGCTTGCGGGAGATCGGCAGCATAGCCCATGCTCCCGTCGACGTGGTGCTCGGCTAGACGCAGTTTCGCCATGCGTGAGCCGAGTTCAGCGGCGCGTTCGAGCCAAGCATTGCGCACAGCAAGTTGGTCCCGCGACTGTGTGCGATAAACTTCCCGCGACAGCCGATCGACCAGCACCATCTGCGCCGGCGCGTGATCGCCCTCGGCCGCCAGGCGCAACCATCGTTCTGCTTCTGCCATCGCGTTGGGCTCGCCAAACCGCAGTAGTCGTTGGTATAGCGCAAACTGAATTGCCGCATCGCCTTGCTCGGCGCCCTTGCGTAGCCAGCGTAGTCTGTCTTCCCGATCATGCGTATGTTCAATCAGCCAAGCGATCGCTTCCAGGTTGCCTTGCTCCCCTGCGCGTTCGTACCAATAGCGGGTTTCACGGGTGAAAGCCTTGGCCGCGCATATCTGGGCACGGGCACTACCGAGTTCCGCCAGGGGTTTGCAGACAAGCTGCGGATAGTTGCCATAGAAGACGGTACCGACCAGCACCAACGAGGCTGCGGTAAGAGTCGGTCTGCGCCATCGTTCGACGTGCGCAATCATCGGGTGACCTATCCGCAACAGGTGGCCCACATAAAGCAGGACTAACAAGCCATGCAACGCGATCCAGTAGCTGAGCAATGTCTTGACGCTGAGTGTGTTGTCGAAGAGACCGATCAAATCGACGCTCTGCGAAGAATTGTGACCACCAGCGATGTAGATCGGGAAGTAGACCGAAACGAGCGGCACGATGATCAGAACGGCTAGCACACGCGCGCGAGTCGGTTGCGAAACTCGTCCCAACATTTTGCCGAGCAACCAAGCCAGCCCCCACGCGACGCCGCAATACACCAGAGCCGGGCCAAGGGCAAACAGGCTCAACGCCACTCCATCGTTCTCGAAGGTCAGGAGGCTCGCGAAGCCATAGGCCAGGAGGGCGACGGTAGGCGCACTACCGCCTGCCACCGGCGTTATCCACACCACCGGCACCGTGTGCAGGATTGTCAGCAGCAGCAGCCAGCGCGCGCAGCGTTCCTGCAATCCTGGCTTTATCCTCATACCCGCCATCGGCAGCATCTCGAGCCGCTGATAATACGCTCAGTATCCGTTTAGACGAGTCGTTTGAGCGTGACGAGCGTCACGCCGGTCATTAGCATCCTCGTCTTCTGGCTATTTACGGGACAGCACACTAGACGATACCGGGTGCTACACTTCGGGTGACCGCAGCAGGGGGGAAGGATCATGGCGTTCGAAGAAGAAGCCGCCTACGCACTCGCATCCTGGGCACGATTCGATGCGGCCATGACCAACGAAATGCTGCGCGCCATCACAAGCGCGTTTGCGCTCGTCGCGGTAGCCGACGGCGACCTTGCCAAATCCGAAATCGATCGTTTCATCCTGCTGCTGCGAGAACACTCAAATGTTCTGGCACCCCTCGACATGGATGGAGTCGAGCGCCTGTTCCGTGACATAGCCGGCGCCCTGATGAGCAACCCCCCGGTGGGCCGTCGCCGCGCGCTGGCCTACATCGCAGCCGTCGAAGGCAGCAGCGTCGACTGCGAGTTGGTTCGCTCCGCGGCCGAGATCGCTGTGGCGGCCGACAATCGCGAAGTAGTCCAGGAACAAGACGTGCTGCACGAGATCTGCGAGGCAATGGGCATCGCGCCCCGCTAGCGGCCGTCGCAAGCCAACAGCAAGGCGCAACCTTTCGGTTGTTTCATGGTCACGTAACCGCGGCATTTCCTCGCTACTAACGCGTCGCAGTTGGCCCCGTCTAGCAAGGCATTCGCTGAGGAACCGGCGACGAGTTCGTTGCCTGCCTAACGCAGGCGAGGTTCTAGCAACGCAAGGATATCCTCTGAGCGTTGGTTGTTATGGTGATTGACGATCACCTCTGAGCGGAACAGCGCCATCAGCTCCATCAGCAAGATCAACACCATCAAGAACAAGCCGATTACCGGAAACCCGCCGATCATCAACCCGAGGCCAAACATCAGGATGAAAAAGTTCAGCGAACCCCTCAAGAACTTACCCAGATACATGTGGTGTAAACCCGCCAAAAAGAAGTAGTTCAGCACGGCGTACGTATCCGGATCCTTCAGCTCCCGTTTAAAACGTTCATAGAACACTTTGCGCTGTGAGGCTTCGAGCGCGTTGATGCGACCGCGCAGCTCTTCTTTGTGCCTATCTACGTCCTCGCGGCGCAGCTGTACTGCCTCAAGCATCGGCGTGCCGATCGGCTACCACGAACGGGTCGTGAATTTTCTTTGCGAGATCGGGGTGAGTGCAGCGGCGTAGCCGGCTGACCACCATCGGCAACCCCTTCAAAAGACCTCGGTTCGCGATTGCTTGTTTGGCGTATTCGGAACACGACGGTGTGAAGTTGCAGTCAACGCCGAAGTAGTGCGACCCACCGCCGCGCGCCTGATAGCGTTCGATCAGCCGGCACACCACATTGCGTACGACGAGACTCACCGGCCGAGCGTGATGATGGCCGCTTCACGGGTCCAGAACAGCAAGAAGCGTTTGTTCTCGATCGCTTGAAAAACAAGCTGCCAACCCTCGGCCGCATGATCGTTGAGCTCGGCCTCGATTTTCTGGATGGGTAAACCCGATGAGCCCAGCAGAATCGTTCCGCAACCGCCTTCGGTAACGTAGATGACCTTATATTCCGTATACGCCATTGTGAATCCTTGATGCTTTTGTTTGGGCCCGTGATCCTACCTAACGGAAGCACCCGCCTGAGTTAACAAGTTTGCCAACGTCTCGTAAGGTTGCGCACCGACCACACCATGCCCGCCGGCGACGAAAGTAGGTACCCCCGTCACGCCATACTCCCGTGATTTAGCCCAATCCGCGTCTACCGCTGCCTTGAAGCTGCGCTCTTCGAGCGCGGCCCGCGCAGCACTTCCGGATAACCCAACGGATTCCGCGATCTCGACCAACGCACCCGCATCGCCAATGTTGCGACCGTCGACGAAGTACGCTTTGTTCAGCGCGTCATGAATGGCCCCGCCGTCGGGCTGAGTCTCCGCCCAGCTGCCGAGTTCCTGCGCCAACCGGCTGTTATAGGTGTGGCTGCGCCGTCCGTATGGCAGGCCTTCTGCATCCATGAGGGATTTCATCCGCGTATACATGGCATCGACGTCGATGTCGCGTCCGGCAAACAGCTCTTCAATGCTGATGCCTTCTGCCGGCGTTTCCGGATGCAAGGGAAAATGCACCCAGGTGACCTTGATATCGAAGTCAGCCTGCAGTTTTTCAATACGCCCGGTACTGAGATAACACCACGGTCACACGTAGTCGGTGAATATTTCCAGATCGACTGGCTCAATCATCCCGGTGCCCTCCTTTGGAATTGACATAACTTCGTGGTTCAAGGATACCCCGGTTGCCGGCGGGACTTAAGGGCACTTCTGGTAACCTTTCGCGGGGGCCCTCTTTTCTGACGGGTTCTCGGCGCTACTCGGCAGGCGAACCACCACAGGTCGGTGCGAGGCGAACCCCACCGTAGCAGCGTGTTCGACGATCCGTATGAAGTCGCAACCTCATGGTGGTGCTCTAGAACGCTGGGGTCGTGGCAGGATTTCAATGATGACTAGCGGTTTTCCACAAGTACGGCATACGAACATGGCAGCTTTTCCTGCGACAGGCCGACCGTGTGGAAACGACTGGTGGGTCGCTGCCAGACGAAACGATACGAGACGTTCGTCGAGGTGACGGGGCGTAAATTTTTACGAACCCAGCAGTGTGCCAAGCCAGCGTTCGACGAAAGCGGCACCCAACCATGATCCGATGCCAAGTGATGCATAAAGGGCGAAGCGAACCACCGTCGGTGTGTTGAACATCCAGGTACTCACCTGCTCGATCTGCTGCTTGTAGACAATCAGGTCGGCGCGTGGTGCCCAACCCTCGTCACCCGCGATCCTTGCCTCGTTCTCGCGGTGGATGGCGGCGCGAATACGTGCGAGTTCACTTAGTTTTTCGGCTTGGATCCGTCGCTGAAGGGGAATCAGGGGAATCAGGAAAAACGCAACCGCCGCCAAACTGATACCGATCACCCCAGCCATGGAGTTGGTAGGGTCGTCATCGAATATCAGCAACAGCGACAGGATCGCCATGAACAACATGAGCACGAGAACTCCTCGCAACGCACGCCGCGAAAACGGTCCGACTCGCTGTAGATCGAACAGCTCAATCCGCGCGAATCGCCGGGCGACCGAAGCAAAAAAGAAAGCTGTGGTGAATTCGAGGGCTACCATGCGGAAAATGAAGAAGACGAACAGGATCTCTTCGATCTGTCTCAAGGACATCAGCGCGCTACCGAGAGGTGGTGGATTCATTCCCGTCCAACTGGTTTCCAGTAGGGGGGTGCCGAAGCCCCACGCAAGTCCGAACGCGCTGAAAACGTAGAGGGGTATTCGGGGAACGTGGCGCAAGTATGCTAGATGGAGGTCGAACTCGATGTCGTCGCAACTGAGAGCTGGTCGCAGGCTGAGAAAATCACGCACGGCTTCTCGGAGCCCGTAGTAACCAGCAGTCATAATATATCCGACCAGGATCGAGTGAACAATGTCGCCTGCCAGACCATAGCCCAACCCCCAACCCAAGAACTCTCCTGCCAGAGTTGGGGACAGCGCCAATCCGAGCATTGTCATTAAGAGAAAATGCGCGACAGCGATCAACATCCCCATCACGGGCAGGGGTAAGGGAACCCGATCAAAGATCCGGATCAGCCAGGGTGAGGTACTAA
>JAPUIA010000114.1 GCA_027297435.1 Gammaproteobacteria bacterium
AGCAACTGAGAGAAATAGACGCGCGCCTGCGTTATCTATCCAAACGTCTGGACGTGCTCAACGTCGTCGACAGGTCGCCGCCGGACCAATCACGCGTTTTCTTCGGCGCCTGGGTGGGACTCGAAGACGACGCGGCGACCATGCACGAGTACCGGTTGGTGGGGCCCGATGAATTCGACGCCGAGACCGAGTACATCAGCATCGATTCACCCATGGCTTTGGCGCTTCTCAAAAAACGTATCGACGACGAGATCGTCGTCGCCGGCACAACGTACCGCATTGCCACAATTCGCTACGCGACGGATTCCGCCGGTTAACTCGTATCAAGAGGTACAAACAACGTTGGAGTACCCCAAATGAAGATTCAGACAACCCTAGCTGCGAGCCTTCTGGTCTTGAGCGCCAACGCTTACGCCGAACACCCCCGCGGCGGTGAGCGGCATTGGCGAGGTCCGATTTCGATTTCCGAAGTCGAGCAAGAAACCGAGCAACGTTTCGTGAAGCTCGATACCAACGGTGACGATCAGATCACCGCCGATGAGTTCGATGCCGCCGAGATGCATCGACCGGGACGACGAGGACCCATGAGCCGCCGTTTCCACGGGCACGGACCGGATCGCGAGCTACGGCACGCCGAGATGCAAGCCGAGGTGTTCGCCGAGTTGGATTCCGACGGCAATGGCGAGTTGTCTCAGGATGAGTACTCCGCTGAGAATCAGCGTGCCGCTAGAAAAGCCGTGATGCAGGCACACAGGTTTTCGCGCATGGATCAGAACGACGACGGCGTCATCGATCGCGACGAATTTCAAGAGCCCGCCAAACGCATGACCGAATTGGATACTGACGGCAACGGAGAAGTCACTCGTGACGAGTTACGCGCAGGCTTTCGCACTCGTTTCCACCAGGCAAGCTAACCCACACTTGCAAGATCTGACCGATGAGGAATTGGTGGCTCGGATCAGGCAAAACGACGAGCAAGCATTTGCGTGCTTGCTCGTTCGTCACCTGAATTCGATACACCACTACCTGCTCCGGCTGACCGGTTCCCGCTCGGATAGCGACGACCTTGCACAAGAGACGTTCTTGAGAGTCTGGCAAAAAGCCCACACGTTTACCCCCGGCAAAGTACGATTTTCGACCTGGCTACACCGAATCGCCCACAATCTCACCGTCGACCAGTTTCGTCAGAGGGGTCGCAACCCCGTTAGCGCGATAGACGCGAACGACAAACATTTTGGTCCGGATTTCGACCGTGCCGCAGGGGAGCTGCACGAGCGGCTGAGCCAAGTCCTCACAACCCTGCCCGAAAACCAGCGGCACGCAATCTTGCTCTGCCATCAACAAGGCTTCTCAAACAAGGAAGCGGCCGTGATCTTGGGCGTCGGCGTACGCGCACTCGAATCGCTGCTCGCAAGAGCACGTCGCACACTCAAAGCCGAGCTCACCGAGGTACTGACATGACAGCAGACGAACTACGCGAACATTTGGATCGCCTAGGCGGCCGACTGGATACCTGGCCGTCGGCCGTCGCGGCCGAGGCACGCACTCTGATCGAGCGTTCGGATGCAGCGCGGTCGGTTTATCGAGAAGCCCGGGCGCTCGACGAGCTCTTGCAACACACGCTTGCTTCCGACCACCAAGCAACGCCGGGTCTCGAGCGACGCATCCTCAACAACCTAACGGAACGCGATCCCTGGCAAGCCGTCATCGATTGGTTCGCCACCAGCTTTTGGCGGCCGATGGCGACTGCAGCGTTACCGTTAGCGTTGGGGTTCGCGTTGGGCTGGGTTTTTCCAGAAAGTGAGCAAGACGAGTTCTACGAAGACCTCGCGACGCTGACTTTCTACGACGCGTACGAGACATATCCGGAGTTTGATGATGAATAGAAGCCGATGGCTGGTGGCTTCCCTGGTGGTCTCACTGGTACTCAACATCGCGCTGGTCGGCTTCGTGTTTGGTCGAATTTCCGGCGGTGGCTTGCAAGCTCCGATGTTCGATCCATTGATGAGTATCACGCGGGCGCTGCGGGTGCTTCCCGAAGAACGGCGTAGCGAGTTGCGTCCACTCATCGGCAGGCAGATGCGCGGCATGGGGCCCAGCGTGCGCCGGCTGCGCCGCGCGCAACACGAACTCTACCAAACCATATTGGCAGACCCGTACAGCAGATCGAAGCTCGAGCAATCGCTGACGGCATTTCGGGAGAATTTGAATGCCAGCCAAGCCACCAGCCACAAAGCCTTCGTCGACGTGATCGACACACTCTCACCAACGGAAAGGCAGCAACTGTTGCAACATATGCGCAGCCGGGCGCTGCGGCACCGTGGTGAAGGCAGACGCCCGCCAAGGGATTCGATCCGCTAGAGAAGTGTCGGCGCGGACAGTACCATGCGCGCATGCCCGTCACCGAATCACTTAGCCACTTCGTCGAGCGCTATGTAAAGACCTATCCAGTGCTCAACATCTCCTACGATGCGCATTGGCGTTCTCCATGCGAGTATGGTGAACCCTTCGCGCAGCCCGTTGAGAACGGCGAAGACGATCCGCAACAGTTCATTCGTTGGCAACCGGTCAAGCGCTCGTTGGCGGATGATTTCACCGGGCTGGAAAAGGCACTTGATACCGAGATCCACACCGATATCAAGGATTACTTCGGCGCTTACTGGTCGAGCAGCCTCGAGGCGGAAGCACCCGACGGGCACGTCAGCCTGATTCAATTGTGGAATCCGCAGGACGTGGACCGCCTTGTCGAAAACTTGATCGGCCATTCGTTGGCACAACGACGAAGCAAGAGTCCCTTGAGCCTCTTCTTCGCCTGTACCGAACCGGATTCGGAGCTCTTTCTAACCATTCGCAACGACAGCGGAGAAATACAATTGGAGAAGCCCGGATACCAACCCATCAGACCGGTTGCGGCGAGTTTGGCGCAATTCTTGGATCTATTGGTGCCTAGTATCCCGTCGTGAACGCGTTGACCCTGCAACCCATCGAGTCGCTGTCCGGTGAGGTTCATCTACCCGGCTCCAAGAGCATTTCCAATCGGGCCCTGTTGCTGGCTTCGCTCGCGCACGGCGAAACGCGCCTGTCCAACGTATTGGAAAGCGACGATACGCGCTTCATGCTGGATGCCTTGAGTGCGCTCGACATCGCCATCAGGAAGGACGACGACGACTATCTCATCAAAGGCGCAGGTGGTCCGCTGGTATCGGACAACCGCAGCCTCAAGCTCCATTTGGGTCTCGCCGGCACTGCGATACGTCCGTTGACAAGCGCGCTAACGCTCGGCAACGGCGAGTTCGTGTTGGACGGCGAACCGCGGATGCGCGAACGACCGATCGCCCATTTGGTGGACGCCTTACTGACACTTGGTGCCGACATCAGCTACCTGGCCGATAGAGGCCGTCCACCCGTCCGTGTTCGTGGCACCGGGCTGCACGGTGGAGAGACGACCATGGACGGCAGCATCTCCAGCCAGTTCCTCACCTCGTTGTTGCTGGCAGCACCCCTTGCTGCGTCACCCGTGACCGTCCGCATCGTCAATGAGTTGGTGTCCAAGCCGTACATCGACATCACGCTGGACATCATGCATCGCTTCGGTGTCGAGGTGGCCAATCACGACTATCGACGTTTCGACGTGCCCAACGGGGCTTACCGGTCTCCCGGGCGATGTCTGGTGGAGGGTGACGCCTCCTCGGCAACCTATTTCCTGGCGGCCGGCGCCATTCGCGGTGACGGCGTGCGCGTACACGGTATCGGAGCTGCCAGCGTTCAGGGTGATGTCGCGTTCGTCGACGTGCTAGAGAAGATGGGTGCGGCCGTGCACAAGCATGCCGCCTACATCGATGTGGCGCCCGGTTCCTTGCGGGGTATCGATGCAGATCTCAATCACATTCCGGATGCGGCCATGACGGTGGCGGTACTGGCGCTGTTTGCCGAAGGGACGACCCGCATTACCAACGTCTACAACTGGCGCGTCAAAGAAACCGATCGTCTCAGCGCCATGTCGCGCGAGCTACGGAAACTCGGCGCCACGGTCGAGGAGGGCGACGACTACCTCGTCATCGAACCGCCAAGCACGATCACCGCTGCCACCATAGACACCTACGGTGATCACCGCATGGCGATGTGTTTTGCCTTGGCCGCGCTGGGTGGCGCACCGGTCACCATCAACGATCCCGACTGTGTCGCCAAGACCTTCCCCGATTTTTTCGACGTGTTTCGAGGGCTAGCCTCGGATTCGCGGCTTTAATTTCACGCGTGGCTTGCCTACGGTGCCCGTATCCGGTTTGAGCGCGTCCAACAGTTCGACCAAGAACGACGCCTGACCGGTTTCGAGTTGATCAAGCTCCACCCCAACGAAGCGAACGTATTGGGGACAGATATACGGCAAGAGCCGAGCGCTCAACAAAACCAAGGCAAGCTGTCGAACATTCAAGCTCGTCGGTAACAACCCACGCTGCTGACGATCTTCCAGTTCCTTGCGCATCACAATCAATGCTCGTTGGCGCGCGACGCCCACTGCACCGGCGCCAACCTGCAGTCCTTCCCAGGCCATCAATCTCGCATCGGTCGAATCTGGAGCAGAACGCGCCGACCAAGGCCGCGCTTCTAGTCGAGCTTGTACCACCGCTTCGAAAAGCGCCGCTTTGTCTCCGAAGTAGTGATAGATCATGCGTTTGTTGGCGCCGGCCCGCTTGGCGATCGCGTCGATGCGGGCACCCTCGGCGCCCACCTCTGAAAACATCTGCACGGCCGCGGCCAGGATATTATTTCGAGTTGCTCGAGGATCTCGTTTCGGCATGCCCATAGCTTAAGTAACTATTACGTTACTTACTAGTAACTAATTAGTTACTTAGGGCCTATGTCTCGACGCTGCGCGCTACGGTGGGTTACCATGCGCCAACCCCACTGATCGCGAACCCCTCCAATGCCTATGCACCAAAACCGCTGCAGTAAGAGCAGATTCGCCCTATTTGCCGCCATCGCACTACTATTGGCCACCCCGGCCAGTTGGGCCGCTTCCAAGACCGAAATCGACGCCAGAGTGAAGTCCGCTATCACGGCCATGTACGAGCGGGAACCCGCCAGCCGCGAACTGATGGCGAAGGCCGCCGGTGTGCTGGTTTTTCCTAGGGTCCTCAAGGGCGCTGCCGGTATCGGCGGCGAGTTCGGCGAGGGCGCTATGCTCATCAATGGCAACACGGTCGAGTATTACCGCGTCGCGGCGCTTTCCTTCGGCTTCCAGCTCGGCGGGCAGGCAAAGACCGAAGTCATCATGTTCATGACCAACGCCGCCCTTCAAGAGTTTCGCCAAAGCGATGGCTGGGAGGCAGGCATCGATGGCAATGTCGCGCTGATCGAGTTCGGCGTGGGCAAAGGCATCAACACCCACACCGTGCGCGACCCGATCGTTGGCTTCGTGTTCGATAACCGCGGGCTGATGTACGACCTTTCGCTCGAAGGCTCCAAGTTCTGGAAGATTCAGAAAGGCTAGTATTTATGGGACAGCACACTAGGTAAACAATCCCACATGGTCGCTTTCGAGGGCTAACAGAAAGCGCTTAGTGTCCAAGCCGCCACCAAACCCGGTCAACGATCCGTCGCTGCCGATCACCCGATGACAAGGAATGATGATGGGAATCGGGTTGTTGCCATTGGCGGTTCCCACCGCGCGCACGGCCTTCGGATTACCCACGGCCACCGCAATGTCCTTATAGCTGCGCGTCTCGCCGTACGGAATCTCTTGCAGGGCCTCTAATACCTGACTTTGAAACGGCGTCGCGTCTGGGACGATGTTCAAATCGAATTTCTGACGTGTGCCTTCGAAATATTCGGTCAGCTGGCGTTTGGCGGAACGAAACGGTGCATCGTAGCGCTCCCAATCGGCGTCTTGACCGCGCGCCTTCGTGCCGGCGGAGAAACCGACCACATTCAGCTCATCAACAGTACCCGCCAACAAGAGGGGCCCAATGGGGGTCTCGAGATAGGAGTAGTACACTAGCCAGTCCTCCTGTCATAGGTTCGTGCCTGCTTGTTACCCCCCCTGCGCGCTGACCCGTACCAAAGGTACATCAACGCATAGCCCCGCCACGGCGCCCAGCGCTCGGCGCGCTTTCTCGCCCCGGCGGCGGTGGTACCCAACATCTTCAGCACCACCCAATCGCTTTCGGGGAACGCGTCGGGATCCTTTGCGACCCGAAGCGCAATGTAGGATGCCGTCCAGGGTCCGATCCCTTCAATGCGGCAAAGGCTGGTGCGCAAGGTATCACTGTCCACACATTCATCGAGTTGCAGCCTACCCGCCGACACCTCTCTAGCGAGCCGGCTGATGGCCGCACCGCGCTTTCTCGGCATACCAATTTCCGCCGGGTCGGCGCGTGCCAGAGCCTCCGGATCGGGGAACGCGCCAGCCCCGTACCGCGCTATCAACAGATCCGCCAACGTCGTCGCGCGGGCCACGCTCACCTGTTGTCCGAGCACGGCTCGGACCGCCGTCTCGAAACCATCCCAAGCGCCTGGCACACGCAAGCCTGGCGCCTCTCGAACCCAGGGGCTCAAGTCCGGGTCTTCACCGAGATGAGCATCGATGACCGAAGAATCGGCGTCCAGATCGAAGACTCGCCGGATGCGCTGTAACAGACCACTCATGTCGTGTTGCAAACCGACCGGTATCGCCGCCACCAACGCATCGCCTTGCCACCGTACCTCGAGCCAGAGCGGTGCCCCGTCGGCACCGGTCAAGCATCGGTAGTACTTCAGCCCATCGACGACTTCCAAACCGGCCAGCGCCCGTTTCGCGAGAAATCCGAAAACCCAGCTCGCGTTGTAGGGCTGGCGAACCGCCAAGTGCAGCTCGAGCGGCTCGTCAGACGCGCGCTGCCGATGTCGGCGTAGCGTCGACGGCGGGCGGCCGAAGGTGGCTTTGATGGCATCGTTGAAACGCCGTACGCTGCCGTAGCCTGCCTGCATTGCCACGTTTGCCAGCGACATGCCGCCATGGTCGATCAAACGCTTGGCCAGTTGCAGCCGATGGGCAGAGCCTAGACTAGCCGGTGTCGCGCCAACCTCCGAGCTAAACACCCGGTTCAACTGTCGGCTAGAGAGATTCAATCGCTCGGCCATCTCACCCACTGAGTGATCGTTCAAGAAACCTGCGTCGATCAGTCGCAAACCTTTGACGACCGTCTGGCTGGAAACGGTCCATTCAGGAAGGCGCCGCGCGGCCTCGGGGCGACACCGCAAACACGGACGAAAACCCGCATCCTGGGCAGCCGCGGGGGTCGCGTAGTAGCGAACGTTGTGCTTGGCCGGCGGGCGGGCGGGACACACGGGCCGGCAGTAAATGCCGGTCGTCAGCACGCCGACGACGAATCGCCCATCGAAGCGGGGATCGCGCGATAGCCGCGCACGTTCGCAAATGTTCGGTTCCGGCAACACCATCGAACTATAATCCCCGCTCTCGCAAAAAACTCGCAGGATCTGGACATTGTCCAAAATCTCCCAAACCTCGTTCCCGGTCGACGAGCCCGTGCAACTTTTGCCGGTGCGTGTCGCCAAGCCATGGGGACAGGAAATCTGGTACTCGGGCATCGAAGCGCGCGGCGAAAGCGAGGTGCTCACACGCAGCGGACGCCTCAAGCTCTCCGAGTATCTTAAGTGTGACCCGGCCGCCATCTGCGACAATCACGAGATTGTGCTGCTGAAGCTGTTGGACCCCGACCCGTCGCCGGTGATTGGCGATTTGTATTTCGAGGTTCACGAAGAAAAGCGTGAGGTTTACGTCGTCACCGCAATCGATCGAGACGCCTGGCCCGACGGACGCGGACGCATTCGCATCGGTATGAACCAAGAACTACGTCAGTCGTTCGGCAACGACGCGACTTTCCGCGCGGCCTACCTTCAGGCCGTCGAAGACTACGAACGGGTGCGCCGTGCCATCGACGACGGCGAACGAGGCCTCGACCCGCAGGAAGCGGCCAAGCGGGCAGCCATGGAAGCGTTCACCGCCGTCAAGACGCTCGAGGTCGGCGAGGTCGTCGTCGTCCCCACCTGGGTACCTCACTCATTGCAACACGGCGTGCGCGTGATCGAGTTTCAAACCGCGACCTATGAACGCTACATCATCTCGTTTGCCCAAAGAGTGCTGACGCAGGATCACTGGGACAGCGCACACGCCGTCGAACGCATGAGCTTAGAGCCGGTACCTGCGCTCGAGTTCGAAGCAGTGGCCAAAGGCATCGAGCGCATCGCCTCTTTCGAGGATTTCGGCGTATGGCGTGCGACGGTCGAACGCGGCGTGCGCCTCGCCATGCCGCCCGACGTACCCTACGCGATATGCATGCCGCTCGACGGGGCCATGGCCGTCGGCGCGCTGCAGCTGACCCCCGAACAGGCCTGCCTGGTGCCGACGGCGGGGCTCAAGACCACGCACATCACCGCACACGCCACTACCCGTTGCCTCATCGCTGCTCCCGGCCTGTGATCACACGTTAGATGAGCAGACGCATCATCGTCATCGGTGTGTTTTCGCTATTTTACTTCGGGCTGCTCATCTACCCGGCCGTCCGTATCCTGACCTTGTCGTTCCCAACGTTGCAACTGACGACACCTCTACTGCTCGTGATCATGGTCGCGCCGCTCGCGGGGCGACTCGCCCACGAGTGGTTTCCAACCCGCTTCACCCGCTGGTTGTCGGCCGTCGTACTCACTTGGCTCGGCGTCTGCTTCGTCGGGTTCGGTGCTGTCCTGATATTCGAGGTGTTGAACCTATTGATAGTCCTAGACCAACAGGTCGCGGGATGGACGCTTGCCGGTATCACTGCGCTGATCTCGACTTACGGTTTCGTCAACGCCCAGCGGTTGACGGTCGCAAACGTCGACATCCCGGCTCCGGAGTACCTGCGCGGCATCACACTGGCCCAGATCAGCGACGTCCACATCGGTTCGCGCAGCGGCCGATTTCTAAACCGCATCGTGGATCGCACCAACGCGCTTAAACCGAACTATGTGCTGATTACCGGCGACCTTGTGGATTTCAGCAACATCAGTCAGCGCGAGCTCAGCGCTTTGGCCGATCTGAACGCACCGACCTACGCCATCATTGGCAATCACGAACGCTACGTCGATCTCGAGGCGACGTGCGATCGGTGGACCTCGCTCGGCGTAACGGTATTACGTGACGACTCCGTCGATCTGGGTCAAATCCAACTGGTGGGTATCGACGACGCCGATACCAAAACCCAGGTGCAGACCAAGCTCGCGGAGTTGATGCCCATTGACGATCGTTATCGAATTCTGTTGTATCACCGGCCAGACGGAGCGGGGGCCGCGGCGGATTGGGGATTCGACCTCATGCTCTGCGGGCACACGCACAACGGTCAAATCTTCCCGTTCAACTATCTCGTGAAGCGTTATTTCAGACACATCCGGGGCACGTATCGTATCGACAACCTACACTTATACGTCTCATCGGGCACAGGCACCTGGGGGCCGATCATGCGGCTAGGGTCCAGGTCCGAGATCGGTATGATTCGGTTGTACTAACAAGAACAAGGAAACCACATGTCCTCAGCACCGACGGTCTGCCTCCTGGCGGTCACCGGATGCCTGTTGATCGCGGGTTGCGCGGAGACGGAAACGGTTCCCGAACCACCTTCGATACCGGGACAGGGCATCGATGTCGGCAAGACGGTACTCTACCGGGACACTTGGGGTATCGCCCATATTTACGCGCCGACCGTGGAGGCAGGCCTGTATGCAGAGGGCTACGCACAAGCGCAGGATCGGCCGGTACAGCTGCTACTGAACCTGAAGATCGCCATGGGCGAACTCACCGAGGTCAGCGGCGAGGACGCCATACCACAAGACCTGTTGAGCCGTATGTTCAATCACTTCGGCAACAGCCAGGCCGCCTGGCAAGACATGCGGGAAGTTTCCCGTGCACGCATTCAAGCCTTTGCAGACGGTATCAACGCGTTTTATACGGCGCATCCGCAGGACGTCCCAGCGTGGTGGCAGCACGATGCGGTAGCCGGGCCCATGATCGATGCGTTCGGGCGCATGTTTCTCTACAACTGGTCTATCGATGAGGCGCTGGAAGACTTGCGGCGCGGTGGTATCGAGCCAGGGTTTGCGACGGCCAATCGCGGTTCCAATCAATGGGCAGTGTCTCCAGGTCGCACCGCCTCCGGCAACGCAATTCTCTTGATCGATCCGCACCTCTCCTGGTGGGGGCCTTCAAGATTTTGGGAGCTGCGCATTCACGCTGGCAACCTGCACGGCAGCGGGGTGAGCCTGGCGGGTTCCCCATACATCGGCCTTGGTCACAACGAAAATATCGCCTGGGCGATGACCACCGGCGGCCCGGACACCGCCGACATCTTCGAGTTGACCCTCAATCCGGACGACCCAACCGAGTACCGCTATGAAAACGCATGGCGCGACCTCGAGGTTTCGTTTGTCACGTTGAACATCAAAGATGCAGGCACCCGCACCTTCGAGCTGCAGTCCAGTCACCACGGTCCCATTGTCGCGACGCTCGACGGCAAGGCTTATGCGGCTGCCGTGCCCTACGACGCCACCACCGATCGCAACCAGGCCTGGGAGTTCTTGAACTTCGCCGAGGACTACCGGGGTGCCGTGGCAGCTTGCGCGACGCTGTCGATGTTTCCGCAGAACGTGATGGTGGCCGACACCTCCGGCAACATCTATTACCAGCGCACCGGCCGCGTACCGGTGCGCGCCGATGGTTACGATTGGTCGCGACCCGTCGACGGCAGCACGGCCGCAACCGAGTATCAGGGCATTCACCCCTCGATCGACCACCTGCAGATTCTCAACCCACCGCAAGGGTATATGCAGAACTGCAACGTCCCGCCCGATGCGATGATGGTCAGAAGCCCTTTCCAACCTGACTTTTACAAGGACTATCTGTTCAGCAGCGCTTCCTACGGGTCCGCGCGCTCCGGTTGGACCAACCAACGCGGGGCTCGCGCACTCGAACTGCTCACGGCGAACGAACCCGTCACCGTTGCCGAGGCGCGCCGTTGGGCAGTCGACACCAAACCCTTTGGGATCGACCGCTGGATCGAAGCGCTCGTCGAAGCCATTCGTGTTCCGAACGCTCACGTCGATGCATTGGTTGCGTGGAACCGCACGCTCGCCAAGGCTTCGATTGCCGCGCTCAAGTACGCGTACTGGCGTTTCGAGTTGCACGAGCACGAACAAGGCGCCGCAATTCGAGGCGTGATCGACGATCATTACGCGCAAGCCGCCGGCCGCCTCGCGGACGAGCCCGAGTTGACCGATCGACAACTCGAGGTGCTCGCGCAAACCTTCGATGCGGCGATGGCGCGGATGCGGACCGAGCTAGGCACCACTGAAGCGCCCTACGGCCGAGTGTTCCGCGTGGGTCGCGACAACCGGTCCTGGCCGGTCGGTGGCGGTGGTGGCGACCAGTGGGGGCTCACCACCTTGCGCTCGGTGGGTTACCAGCAACCCAACGACGCGTTCGAACGTTGGGCCGATCGAGGACAGACCTCGACGCAGCTCGTGGTACTTTCGAAGCCCATACAGAGCTGGATCTATCTACCTGTCGGACAAAGCGATCGGGCCGACTCGCCCCACTATGACGATCAAGCCGAGCTGTTGTTCAGCGATCGAGACATGAAACCGTCGTGGTGGTTGCCCGAAGACTTGGCGGGCAACGTGAGTTCCCGCACGGTACTCGACTACCCGGAGACTTAAGCAAATGGCTTACACGGAAGAGAAAGAGCTGATCATCGAACAGATCGAGGTCGGGCCGATGCAGAACTTCACCTACATCGTCGGTTCGCGATCGACACGCGAAGTGTGCATCGTCGATCCAGCGTGGGACATCGATGGCTTGCTCGATCACCTGGCGGAGAAGGACTTCACGCTAACGGGCGTACTCGTAACGCACTACCACCCGGATCATATCGGTGGATCGTTCTCCAACAATCAGATCCAAGGCTTGGCCGAGTTGATGGAGAAAAACCCCGTAAAAGCCTACGCGCACAAACAGGAGGTCGACGGGGTCAAGAAGGTCACCGGGTTGTCCGACTCCGACGTTGTGCCAGTGGAATCGGGCGATACGCTGAAAATCGGCGAGATCGAGGTAGAGTTCCTGCACACGCCCGGACACACGCCCGGCAGCCAGTGTTTTCGGATCAAGAACACGCTGGTCTCGGGAGATACCTTGTTCATCAACGGCTGCGGTCGGGTGGACCTTCCCGGGTCCGATACCGAGGACATGTACTACAGTCTGCAGAAGTTGAAGGGGCTACCGGACGACACGTTGCTGCTACCGGGCCACAACTATGCGCATATCCCCAACGCGACCCTGGGTGAGGTCAAACAGCAGAATACCTATCTCGCAGTCAAGGACCTGGATACCTGGAAGTCGCTAATGGGCTGACGGAGTTTGCGGCTGACGTTAGACTGAGCTAGATGGACATATCCGACATCGTCACTTACGAATCACGAGACAACATCGCGACGATCACCATCGATCGCGCCGATAAAATGAATGCCATGAACGAAGCCGTGATTCAAGGCTTGCGGAATGCCTGGTTGCGCTTCGCTGAGGCCGATGACCGCGTCGCGATCTTGCACGCCGCGGGCGACAAGGCATTTTCGGTCGGTGCCGACGTCAAAGATCCGCCACGAGAGATGTGGCAAGGCGTGCCAAGCATCGGCGTAGCGCTATCGAAACCGGTGATCGCGGCGGTCCACGGTTGGTGTATCGGAGGCGCCTACGTGATCGTGCAGATGTGCGATTTGGTGATTGCGGCAGACAACACGACATTCAAGTATCCGGAAGCGCAGCTTGGTTTTACCGGCGGGCTCATCGCCAGCGCGGTGGCTCGCATTCCCCACAAGGCGGCGATGGAGTTCATGCTTTTGGGCGAAGATTTCAGCGCTGAACGGGCGCTACAAACCGGCATGGTGAACAAGATCGTGGCACGAGGCGAGGAACTTCTTGCCGCCCGGGAGTGGGCATTGAGGCTCGCCAAGTCGGCGCCGCTGGTCGTCACCTCCCTGAAGGACTTGGCTCTGGCAACCCTGAACAAGAGCCCCGCGGAGGCCGGTGCGATGGCTCGCGACCGGCTCTTGAGGGTGTCGACCAGCGCAGACGGGGCGGAAGGCCGCCGGGCATTCAGAGACAAGCGCGACCCTCAGTTCTCTGGTAAGTAGTCGAGTCTTTACGGAAGCAGATGCGCGACCGCGTCGCGTTCCTCGGCCAATTCGGTTTCGGTGGCCTGCATCTTCTTACGACTGAAGTCGTTCGGGTCGCGATCGTCGACGATCTGCCAATCGCCATCTTGGCAACGCACCGGGAACGAATAGATAAGTCCTTCCGCGACGCCGTAGCTGCCATCGGAATAAACACCCATGCTCAAGATCGCATCGCTGCCCATGACCCAGTCGCGCATATGATCGACGGCCGCGTTGGCGGCCGAGGCGGCGCTCGACGCCCCCCGAGCTTCGATGATCGCCGCGCCCCGTTGTTGAACCGTCGGGATGAATTCATCCGTATACCAAGCCAAGTCCACCAGGTCCATCGCGCCGGTGCCGTCCACGGTTGCGTCGAACAAATCGGGAAACTGCGTCGCCGAGTGGTTGCCCCAAATACACAGACCTTCGACATCGTTCACGTGCTTGCCGGTTTTGGCAGCGAGCTCGGCCATCGCACGGTTATGGTCTAGCCGTGTCATCGCGGTGAAGTTGCGCGCGTCCAATCCGGGCGCGTTGCGCTGAGCGATCAAGCAGTTGGTGTTCGCTGGATTGCCCACCACCAACACCTTCACATCACGGTTGGCATTGTCGTTGAGCGCTTTACCCTGCACGGAGAAGATTGCCGCGTTCGCCTCCAACAGATCTTTGCGCTCCATACCCTTAGTGCGTGGACGCGAACCCACCAACAACGCGTAGTCTGCCTCTTTGAATGCAACGTCCGCATCGTCGGTCTGCACAACACCCTGTAACAGCGAAAAGGCGCAGTCATCCAGCTCCATCACGACCCCGCGTAGAACGTCGAGCGCCGGGGTGATCTCGAGCAGTTGCAGGATCACCGGTTGTTCGGGGCCTAACATGGCGCCCGACGCGATGCGGAACACCAACGCATAACCGATCTGACCCGCAGGCCCGGTCACGGTAACTCGTACAGGGTCTTGCATATTCTTCTCCTTCTTAAAAACCTAACGTTACCCCTAATCCCAGTGGAATTCCCGGTACCATGCCTCGCGCGGCATCGTCATGACCGCCTCCAACCAGGGCGGGGCGGGTTGCGGCAAGTCGGTTTTGCGTGCCCAACAGCAGGCGTCAAAAAGTTCCGGCTCATTGATGATGGGTTCGTCGACGAAATCGGCGGCTTCGAACACGAAGTTGAGGCCTTGATGGGCTCCCGAACGGTACGGTAGCACGCAGCGTGGGCTGACGCTGGCGAGGACGACGCCGGTTTCTTCTCGAACCTCGCGCATTGCGGCTTCGCTGACACTTTCACCCTGGTGCTGATGACCTCCTGGCAGCGCGTAGTAACCGTCCATGAAGCCGGTGTGAGCCCTCAGCAGCAGGAAAACATCGGCGTCGCGAACCAGCATGGTGTGTACCACCACCGGAAAACTTGCTCGCTGCTCTCTCGGCATGCACCTTCCTCCCATGACAACTGGCTAAGCTGATATGGTGCGGCCATGATTTTCGTTACGCAAATCAAGCTGAAAAACCGGACCGCTCGACGAACACCCGTTCGCGTCGTCCATTTAGATGCCGACGACGCCTGACGACGGCGCATTTGCCCTGCGCATCGAAGAAGCATCTTTGAATGCATGGCCGGCGATGCACCAGACGTTGTTCGACGGCTGGCTGCTACGCTTCGCCGACGGATTCACCAAGCGAGCCAACTCGGTCGTGCCTCTCTATGAGGGCAGCCGACCTATTCAAGACAAGGTTCGCTACTGCGAGAACCTATATTCTCGTGAGCGGTTGCAGAGCATCTTTCGGCTGATCTCGATCGTCGACCATGAAGAGCTGGACGCTTACCTTAAGGACCGTGCCTATGTTCGCGCCGAGCCGACCAGGGTGTTGACCGCGTCTACCGCAACCGAACCGCCATCGACCGACTGGCAACTCGTGCCGAGGGGCGACTGGCTCGAAGTCTACGCCTCGCTGAGCGGTATGCCGGAGACCGCCAAACGCCTCCACGGAGCCATTCTGACCGCGATCCGTTCCGATTGCGCCTATGCCGTGCTGCATGACGGCGATTGGCCGGTCGCCTGTGGTCTCGGCGTTGCGGAGCAAGGTCTGCTGGGTCTATTCGACATCGTCACCCATCCCGAACACCGTCGACACGGTTTTGCCGCCGAGCTGGTCCGGGCAATACTCGCTTGGGGGCGGGAGCGCGGCGCCGAGACCGCTTATCTACAGATGGTCGCCGACAACCATGCCGCACGAGCGCTATACGCCAAGCTGGGGTTCAGCGAGCTATATCATTACTGGTATCGAGTTTCTCGCTAACGGTTGCGTAGCGCGCGGCGCACGTTGGTCGCTAGATCGGTCTCAGACCAGGCCGAGACCTTGTTCCAGCACAACCGCAGGTACACGGGATCATCTTGCGTGATCGATACATCCCGATATTGCGGATACTTCGCCGACAGTAGTCGGTGCAGGCGTGCGTCATGATCGCCTACCGGCCGGTAGACGCCGGCTACGCCATCCAACCGAACCCACCACAGCCGCTGCCAATCGTCGTCGTACTCATCCAGCAACAGGCTGAAGGCGTCGTTTGCAGCAATGTTTTGCAGCCGTTTCAACTTCTGGCCGCGCTTCTTTTTACCGTCGATCGGAGAGTAAAGCGCAGCGTCATCGAGACAAAACACGATGGGCACCAGATGGGGTTGATGAGCCGCGTCCGCGGTTGCGAGGCGGCCTACCGGCCAGATGCGCAACAGATCGTGCAACAAACCGTCATCCATAATGAGCGTCGGCTAGCACACTAGATTCCGTATAGGGCCTTCACGTTGTCGCGCGTGATTTTCTGGCGGTCTCTCGCACTCACATCGACAAACACTTCATCGAGTACCGCCATCGAACATGGCCATGTCGAGTCGACGTGCGGATAGTCCGAACCCCACAGGAGGTTGTCGACACCGATCAGTTCTCGGGTGAGTAGCGCGGGCCGATCGTCCTCGATGGTGGCATAGAACTGACGGTGCCACACCTCAGCGGGTCGTTCACCCGTGAATTCCTCACGCCTGAAGCGATACTCACGAAGTAACCCTTGATCGACTCGGTCCAGCCAGTGGGCTATCCAACCCGCGTTGAATTCGCTGACCACGAACTTGAGGGTTGGATGCCGCTTGGCCACGCCCCGGCACAATAGCTCGACCAACGTCCCTTGCACCGACGTCGCCGCGCCGGCGTAGCCGACGACGGAGTCACGTACCGCATGCTTGCTACGATACTCGACCGGCAGATACGCGTTGGTGCCGACGTGCATCGACAAGGGGAATTCGGCTTCTTCCGCGAGCGCCCATATGGGTTCGTAGCATTCGTCGCGATAGGGTCTTGCGGCCGGCGCGGTGCACGGAATACAGCCCCCTTTGTAGCCCATGCTGATCACCCGTGCGAGTTCCGCCGCTCCTCGTTCAGGGTCCTGCAAGGGTATCGCGGCGAGCCCGAACAAACGTCCGTTCGCGGCACTCGCATAGTCATGCAACCAGTCGTTGTAGTTCTTCTGGCAAGCGACCAGCAGATCGGTATTCTCGAAGCTGAACATGCCGAAGAATCCGGGATATAAAAACTCTGCAGCAACGCCATCGACGTCTTGGTCTTCCCCGCGCCGCGCCCCGTCTCGGATACCCGCCCGCAATCCGCCGTAACCTTTGTCGAGCAGCGCTTGCACTTCTGGATCGGTGAGATCGTCGACGTCCGGCTTGTGACCGGGACGCCGCTCGAGCGTAAAGCCCTCGCGCAGGCGCATTCCCGCCGTACCGGTACGCGGTCTGATGCCCCGTGCGCCCTTTGCCGGAATGACGATGGCGTCCTGTGCGGTGTTCTCGTGCATGACGCGTGGCGCCTCGTCGCCGAAGCGTTCTGGCAGCCCCAGAAACACTTCAGCAGCCTCCATCACGTGGGAATCTGCCGATATTGGCTGCATATCCCTCCCTCGAGACTTATGGTCGTGATCATTCTAACTTGATTCAAGCGCCTAATTTTGAGATGTTTTGGGGCTCGCGCTTCGGTGCGAGTCGTTCGTTTGCTGTTTTTATTAATCAAAACAATAAGTTATCTACCGCTACGCGGTGGCAGTGAGAGACATCTGTGAGACGACATCGATGACCGTACAGCCTTTGCCCGGACTGCCCGAAAAACGTGGGCTCTACGATCCTACGCTGGAGAAGGACAGCTGTGGGGTCGGTTTCATATGCGACATCAAGGGGCGGCCTAGTCACGGGATCATCGAAGACGCCCTGGGCATGAACCGCTGCATGGAACATCGTGGGGGCCTCGGCTACGAAAAAAACACCGGTGACGGTGCCGGGATATTGTTGGGATTGCCCGACAAGTTTCTGCGCAAAGTCACGAAATCCGAGCTTGGGATCAGCCTGCCGTCGCAAGGTGCCTATGGCGTCGGCAATGTGTTCCTGCCAACCGACGACAAAGAACGCGCCCATTGCAAACGCCTGCTCGAACGTGAAATTGCCAACGCCGGACAACGCCTGTTGGGTTGGCGCGTGCTGCCGGTACATCCCGACGGAGCCGGAATCGGCAATGCCGCCCGCGCAGCAATGCCGGCCATGGAACAACTGTTCATCCAAGCGCAGGGTGTCAGCGGCGACGAATTCGAACGCAAGCTCTATCTGATACGCAAGCACGGCACCCACCAGTTGCGTGGAGATAGCAAACTGGTGCAGCGTCAAGCGTTTTACGTCTGCTCGCTATCATCGAAGGTCATCGTCTACAAGGGCATGCTGACCCCGCAGCAGGTGGCACCGTTTTATTCCGACCTGAACCATCCGGACTTCGAGTCACATCTGGCGATGGTGCACTCGCGTTTCAGCACCAACACTTTCCCTTCTTGGGACCGTGCGCAGCCGAACCGCTTCATGAGTCACAACGGCGAAATCAACACGGTGCTCGGCAACCAAAATTCCATGGACGCGCGCCAAGGACTTGTACACTCGCCGTTGTTTGGCGACGACCTGGCGAAACTGTTCCCCATCATCGAAGCGGATTGTTCCGACTCCGGCACGTTCGACAACGTGTTGGAGTTCTTGTTGATGACCGGACGCAAGCTACAAGAAGCCGTACTCATGATGATTCCGGAAGCTTGGCAGCAAGACGCTGGTATGGATCCGGCAAAACGCGCCTTCTATGAATACCATTCCTGCTTGATGGAGCCCTGGGACGGCCCCGCATCCATCGTGTTCACGGATGGCACCTATATCGGCGCGGTGCTCGATCGCAACGGGTTGAGGCCATCCCGTTACTACATTACCGATGACGACAAGTGCATCATGGCCTCCGAGGTCGGCGTCGTGCAGGTCGACCCGGCACGCGTGGTCGAGAAGGGCCGCTTACGGCCGGGACGCATCTTTCTGATCGACTTCGACCAGGGACGCATGATTCCCGACGACGAGATCAAAACCGAGTGGGCCAACGCGCGGCCCTATGGCCAATGGTTGGAACGACAGCGCGTCGAACTCTCAGAGCTGCCGCCGGCTCAGGCCCCGGCCCCCGATATCGGTACCTTGGCGGCCCGCATGAACGCCTTCGGCTATACGGTAGAGACGATGCAGATCATGCTGCAACCGCTGGTCCAAGAACTGCGCGATCCGCTGGGTTCAATGGGCAACGACGCGGCGCTTGCGGTGATGTCCGACAAGCCGCGCATGCTCTACGACTACTTCAAGCAGCGCTTCGCGCAGGTCACGAACCCGGCCATCGACTCCATCCGCGAAGAAGTGATCATGGCGCTGGAGGCCTATTGCGGACCCGAACAGAACCTGTTGGATACCACCGAAGCACACGCCCATCGCCTGCGCATGCCGCATCCGATACTTTCCAACGAAGAATTGGCATCTATCAAACGTCTCGATTATCGCGGTTGGAAAACCGCCTCCATCGATATCACCTTCGCGGCCGGATCCGGCAAAGACGGTCTCAACGCGGCCCTCGACCGCATCTCTGCCGAAGCCAGTCAAGCGATCGCCGAGGGTTATAGCCTCATCGTCCTTTCCGATCGTGCCATCGGGCCGGAGCGAGTACCGATCAGCGCGCTGCTCGCGGTCGGCACGGTACATCACCATCTGGTCAAATCCCACGCCCGCACGCGCATCGGCCTCATTGTCGAGACCGGTGAAGCACGCGAGGTGCACCACCATTGTCTGCTCATAGGTTACGGCGCCGACGCCATCAACCCGTACCTTGCCTTCGAGGCGCTTTGGGATTCTCGCGAACAAGGCTATCTCGACGATGCGCCGCACATCACCTCCAACGAAGACGTGGTCACGGCTTATCGCAAAGGTACTGGCAAGGGCATCTTGAAAGTGATGGCCAAGATGGGCATCTCGACGCTGCAGTCGTACAAAGGTGCGCAGATCTTCGAGGCGGTGGGACTTGCCGACGACGTCATCGACCGGGCGTTCGCCGGCACCGCTTCGCGGATACAGGGCGTCGGCTTGCAAGTGCTCGCCGAAGAGATGGAGCGCCGGCACGCGCTCGGGTACCCGAACCGCGCACAGACCGTCACCGTGCTGCCGAACCCCGGGGATTTTCATTGGCGACGTCACGGCGAAACCCACATGTGGGACCCGCAGACGATCGCCGATCTGCAGGTCGCATCACGTTCCAACGACGCTGACGCCTATTGGCGGTTCGCCGAGCACGCCAATCGAGAAAACACGGCCGAGGCCAATCTGCGCGGCCTGTTGTCGTTCAAACGCGGCGCCAACGGCCGCCCGATCGACATCGATGAGGTGGAGGATGAGCAGCAAATCGTCAAGCGGTTCGTGACAGGCGCGATGAGCTTCGGATCGATCAGCGCCGAGGCGCACGAGTCGCTCGCCATTGCCATGAACCGCATAGGCGGTAAGTCCAACACCGGCGAAGGCGGCGAAGATCCGAGACGTTTCGAGCCGTTGGCCAACGGTGACTCGAAACGCAGCGCCATCAAACAGGTCGCTAGCGGACGCTTCGGCGTGACGATCAACTACCTCACGAACGCCGATGAGTTGCAGATCAAGATCATTCAAGGCGCCAAGCCGGGCGAGGGCGGCGAGCTACCCGGACACAAGGTAGACGACATCATCGCGAGCATCCGCTATTGCACACCCGGCGTCGGCCTCATCAGCCCGCCGCCACACCACGACATCTACTCCATCGAAGACATCGCGCAGCTCATCCACGACCTGAAGAACGGCAATCCCGACGCGCGCATCAGCGTCAAGCTCGGTGCGGAAATCGGCATCGGCGCGGTCGCCGCCGGCGTGACGAAAGCACGCGCCGATCATTTGGTGATCTGCGGAGACACCGGTGGCACCGGTGCCTCACCTTTGACCTCGATCAAGCACGCCGGTGTACCTTGGGAACTCGGCATTGCCGAGGCGCACCAGACGCTGGTCGTCAACAACCTACGTTCGCGCGTGGTATTGCAAACCGATGGCCAACTCAAGACCGGCCGAGACGTCGCCATCGCCTGCCTCTTGGGCGCCGAAGAATTCGGATTTGCGACAGCACCACTGGTGACGCTGGGCTGCATCATGATGCGCAAGTGCCACTTGAACACCTGCCCGGTCGGTATCGCCACCCAGGACCCGGAGCTGCGCAAGAAGTTCGCGGGCGAACCGGAGCACGTCATCAACTATTTCTTCATGGTGGCGAAAGAACTGCGTCAGATCATGGCGGAACTCGGGTTCAAAACCATCAATGAGATGGTCGGACGCGTGGATGCGTTGAACGTCGACGCGGCAGTCGACCATTGGAAGGCCAAGGGCTTGAACTTTAGCGAGATTTTGATGCCCGCCGAAGAACCACCCGAGTTTCTTGGCGCTTTTGCTCAGCATGACCAGGATCACGGACTCGAGAAAGCCCTCGACAACGAGTTGATGAGTCTTGCCGAACCGGCCATCAAGCGCGGGGTCGAGGTCTACCACGAACTCGACATCGTCAACACCAACCGCGTCGTCGGTGGCATGCTGTCGAACAAGATCATCCGCGAGGTAGGCCCGGGGATGCTGACCGACGGTACGATTCACTTCAAATTCCGCGGCAGCGCCGGTCAGAGCTTCGGCTGTTGGCTTGCAAAGGGCGTGACACTGGAGGTGGAAGGCGACGCCAACGATTACGTGGGCAAGGGATTGTCGGGCGGGCGGGTCATCATTTATCCGCCGAAACAATCCCAGTTCAAGCCCGAGGAGAACATCCTCATCGGCAACGTCGTGCTCTATGGCGCCACGAGCGGTGAGTGCTTTTTTAGAGGGGTCGCCGCGGAGCGCTTCTGCGTGCGTAATTCCGGAGCGAATGCAGTGATCGAGGGCGTTGGTGATCACGCCTGCGAGTACATGACCGGTGGCCGCGTCGTCATTCTCGGTCCGACCGGACGGAACTTTGCGGCGGGCATGAGCGGCGGCATCGCCTATGTTTGGAACCCAGAAGGCAAGTTGCAAGATCTCTGCAACATGGAGATGGTCGCACTCGAAAACCTGGTAGAAGACGATGATATAGACGCCGTCAAGATCCTCATCGAAAAGCACCACAAGTACACCGGGTCGAGCGTGGCTGAAACACTACTCGACAGCTGGCAGACAAGCGTTGGCCAGTTTGTCAAGGTGATGCCGATCGATTACAAACGCGTGCTCGAAGAGCGCAAGACCGCTGTCAGCGCAGGTTGACTTGCCAGGATGGGTAAGACAACCGGATTCATAGAGTTCGATCGCAACGCCGAGCCCTATCGCGATGCGAGAGCGCGCGTGCTCGACTTCAATGAGATTTACACCGACCACGACGTCGACCGCTTGGTCGATCAAGGTGCGCGCTGCATGGACTGCGGCGTGCCCTTTTGTCAGTCGAACGATGGCTGTCCGATTCACAACCTGATTCCCGAATGGAACGATCTCGTCTACCAAGGTCATTGGCGGGAGGCGCTGGATCGGTTGCACCACACCAACAACTTTCCCGAGTTCACGGGCCGGGTATGTCCGGCGCCCTGTGAAGGTTCGTGCGTGCTCGCCATCACCGATCCTGCAGTCACGATCAAAAACATCGAGATGGCAATCATCGATCGCGGCTTCCAGGAAGGTTGGGTGGTGCCGGAGCCGCCGTCTGACCGTACAGGTAAACGGGTCGCGATAGTCGGCTCTGGTCCGGCTGGGTTAGCGGCAGCCCAACAGCTCAATCGCGCCGGGCACCGAGTCACCGTGTACGAACGTACCGATCGTGTTGGTGGCCTACTGATGTACGGTATCCCGAACATGAAGCTCGATAAACCGGTCGTAGTGAACCGTCGCATCGATCTCATGCGCGAGGAAGGCATCGAATTTCAAGTCAATGCCGATGTCAGCGACGGCACTGGCGACAGTATCGATATCTTGAGCTTAACCGATGCCAACGACGCGGTGTTGTTGTCCACCGGCGCCACTGTGCCACGCGATCTGCCCATTCCGGGACGCGAACTCAAAGGTGTGCACTTCGCGATGGAGTACCTCTTGAAGAACACCAAGAGTCTGCTCGATTCCAATCTTCAGGACGGCGACTACATATCGGCAAAAGACAAACACGTCATCGTGATCGGAGGCGGCGACACCGGCACCGACTGCATCGGCACAGCGATGCGCCACGGTTGCAAGAGCCTCGTCAACTTCGAACTATTTCCCCAACCGCCGGATGCGCGCGCTCCGCACAACCCCTGGCCCACTTGGCCGGTGATCTTGCGCATCGAATATGGTCACGAAGAGGTAGCGGCCAAGTTCGGTAACGACCCAAGGGTGTACCTCGTCTCCTCCACAGAGTTCGTCGACGACAATGCGGGCAACCTCAAGGCAATCCGCACGATCGACGTAGAACTGACGGAGGGTAAGTTCGAGAACATACCCGGGAGCGAACGTGTCTGGCCGGCGGATCTCGTGTTCCTGGCCATGGGTTTTCTCGGCCCGGAACACGCAGTGTCGGATCCCTTACGCCTAGCCTACGACGAACGCTCGAACTACCAAGCCGACTACGGAAGCTACCAGACGAGCGTCGCCAAAATCTTCGCGGCCGGCGATTGCCGAAGCGGACAGTCTCTGGTGGTGCGCGCGATCAACGAAGGGCGGGAAGCCGCGCGCGAGATCGATCGCTATCTGATGGGCTCTACCGAACTACCCTGATCCTGCGGTCGGGCCGACCGCAGGATCACTGGAGCGTCGTTCGAATCGCTCCGTGAACCTGGTCCATCGGACGTACCCAAGGTTGCACGTTGCCGACTCCGTCCGGTAAAGACCGCGCAGCTGCCTCGGCTTGGGTCCGCGTGTCGAACAACCCGTATACCACGACATGCAGAATTCTACCGTTCCGTTGCAGACGATAGCTGCCAAACTCTGAAGGGTCGTGTTGCTCAATGATATAGGTAAGCGCGCGCTCGCCCGACGACACCGTGACCAACTGGATGGTGTACGCGCTTGGAGGCTGGCTCATCAGCCAAGCGCCATCGCGACGATCCGGTGCTGTGCTCACCTCGGGTTCCTCGACGGGCAATTCCGGTGCCTCGACGATCTCCGGCACAAGCTGTTCGACCACGGGATAGATGGTCGGCACTGTGAGTGATTCGACGCCCGGTATCTCCTCCGGTACGGCTTCCGGCGCAACTTCATGCGCCTCTGCAACCTCGACCGGAGCCGGTTGCCCTTGGCTCGTTTGCCACACGACGTAAACCAACCCCGACACGACAATCAGCAAAGCGATCAATGACCTGTGAAGACCGGGAAACCGCTCCGGGCGCCGTTCAATTCCAGACTCCAACTGTATGAGCACATCATTGGCAATTTTATTTATCCGGCCCGGCAGCCCTTCGGATAGCCTGGCGAGATCGGCAACCTGTTGATCGGTAAAGGGCAATCTGCCTCGATACTTGGCTTGGCGGAAGCGCCATTCCAGATACTCGCGTATGTCCTCGTCCGCGAACCCGGACAGCCGCATCTCGTGCCATTCCACGAAGTGGCGCTCGGCAGATTTGTCGACGACCGTCGCCACGTTCTGCTCGCCAAACAAGATGATCCTGAGCTCGCATCTGCCCATCAACACAAGCAACGCGTCCACGGATTTATAGTCCAAGAGATGCGCATCGTCGACCAGCGTGACGCAGAAACGGTCAACCTCGGCTTGCTCATCCACATGTGCAATGATCAAGTCGGTCAACAACTGCGTGTTGGCGTCGGCGGGTACCGCAACGGCAAATCCCTGCGCTACGTTCGCCAACACCTCTCGCGGTGAGCTTACCAACGTACCGTTGATGCGCGCCGCCTTGGCGCTCGGTTCCATCGAGGCAGACAGCCGTCTATACAACACCGTCTTACCCACGCCGAACAACCCGGTAACCAGCAGCAGGCGTCGCGACCATCGGCTGAGATGGCGCAACTGTTCGAGGTAGGTTTTGCGGTCACCACGCTCGAAGAAGTCGTCACCGGGCGACGTGAAGGGGTTGTGGGTGAGACCGAGAAAACCCCTTTCAGGGTCTGACATACGCCTTATCTCTCATTGCCGAGGGTCTGAAGTACCGCGGAGGTGTTCACAGCATCGACAATCTTCACCGAACCGATGCGCTCTGCCAACACGAGGCGCAATTTACCATCAACGACCTTCTTGTCCATGCCCATGGCATCGAACATGGCACTGGCCCCAACCCCTCGCGGCAGCCGCGTCGGCAGGCCAGCGGCGCTCAGCGCCCGTTCAATGCGCGCGGCATCGCCCGACGCGATGAGCCCGTGCCGTTCTGAACAATCGGCCGCCAGCACCATGCCTATGGCCACCGCCTCGCCGTGCAATAGCTGCTTATATTCGGTCACCGTTTCGAGAGCATGGCCGAACGTATGGCCGTAATTGAGAATCGCGCGCAATCCCTGCTCTCGTTCATCTTCTGCGACAACCCTGGCTTTGATCTCACACGAGGTCTGCACCGCGCGCTGCAGTACCTTGGCGTCTTTGGCCCTCAGATCGACAACGTGGTCTTCCAGCCAGTCGAAAAACTTTGCATCCCAAATCACACCATACTTGTAGATCTCGGCCAGCCCGGCAACGAATTCACGCTCGGCTAACGTGGCAAGGGTGTCCATATCGGCGATGACACAAACCGGTTGGTAGAACGCGCCGATCATGTTCTTACCTCTAGGATGATTGACCGCGGTCTTGCCGCCGACGGACGAATCCACCTGTGCGAGCAAGGTGGTGGGAATCTGGATGTAGTTGACCCCACGCTGAAACGTCGCTGCGACGAAACCGGTGATATCACCGACCACGCCGCCGCCGAGCGCGACAAGCGTGGTGGAGCGGTTGTGCCGGTGTTGCATCAGAAAATCGAGAATGGCTGTATAGCTTTCCAGCGTCTTGTACTGCTCGCCATCGTCTAGAACAAAAACATCGACGACACATCTATCGGGGAAGCTTTGTTGCAGGCGCTCCAGATACAAGGGCGCGACCGTGGAATTGGTCACGACGGCAACCTGTTGACCTGCGATATACGGGCCCAACAAAGCGGCGTTGCCAATGAGACCATGACCAATCTCTATCGGATAGCTGCGCTCGCCTAAGTGCACCTGTACCCGCATCAGCGAACGACCCCTTCGTTACGCAACTTGCGTTCGATCTGTTTAGCCAAGCTCTTCGGGCCCTGGTGGTCGGTCACGAATCGATAGTCCGCAACGTCCGCATAAAGGGGGAGGCGTTCTTTCAGCAAGCGTCGAAAGATTTCTCTGCTGTCGCCCCCCTGCAGCAACGGACGCTTCTTATCCTTCTTGGTGCGCTCCACGAGGCGTTCGAGTGGACTATCCAGATGCACGACACAGCCGCGTGCACTCAATACGCGCCGATTCTCGGCCCTCAGCACGGCACCACCCCCGGTCGCAAGGACAATGCCATCTTGCTGAGTCAACTCGTCGATCACGTGTTGTTCTCTATCACGAAAGCCCGGCTCGCCTTCGACATCGAATATCCACGCAACCGGAGCCCCCGCGCGTTCCTCGATCACATGGTCGGTGTCATAGAATTGCATGTCGAGTGAGTCAGCCAAGAGCCGCCCAACGGTACTCTTGCCCACTGCCATCAAGCCAACGAAATAGATACTAATCTGACTCATAAAGAAACGGCGGTCCAAGGACCGCCGCTAGTGTAAACGCGCTGTAGCGGCGCGGCTATCGGTTCGTCAGGTTGTCCTGAATGATCCGCGGTGTGATGAAAATCAACAGCTCTTGTTTGTCGTCGCGCTCGATCGTGCGGCGAAACAAGCGGCCAATGTAAGGCAGATCGCCCAGGAACGGCGTCTTCTCTGTGGAGATGTTCTTGTCCGTCTGGAAGATGCCGCCGAGCACGATGGTTTGACCGTTGTCGACCAAGACCTCGGTTTCGATCTCGTTGGTGTTGATCGAAGGTACACCGTTGAAAATGGTACCTACCGTATCCTGCTTGATGGTCAGCTCCATAATGATTCGATCATCCGGCGTAATCTGCGGGGTGACTTCAAGCGAGAGTACCGCATCTTTGAAGGATGTCGACGTGGCGCCACTGCTGGTCGCCTCTTGATACGGTATCTCTACGCCCGATTCGATCATGGCCGAGGATTTGTCCGCCGTAATCACCTTGGGTCGAGCGACGACTTCGGCATGTCCGTCGGCGGCGAGCGCCGAAATTTCCAGATCGACCAAGTAGCCCGGGCCGGTGATACCGATACCGAAGCTCGTGGCACCCGTTGCCGTGACCCCCAGATCGACAATCAGGTCGTTCGGGCTGGAGATGTCACCCTGGCCGGAAGGGTCGACGACGATGTCCTGCAATTCAACCAGCGTGTCTAGGGAGCCACCATACTTGAGAACGCTGGGGCCGTTGCTTTTTATGGCGCCGCCGCCCCAGCGTATGCCTAGCTGCTGCGAGAAGTTAGCGTTCGCCGTCACGATACGCGCTTCGATGAGCACCTGGCGTACGGGCACGTCGAGTTGCGCGATGACGAGACGAAAATCTTCGAGCCTGTCGGCAGTATCCGTCAAGATGATAGAGTTGGTACGCTCATCGACGATGACGCTGCCGCGGTCAGACAACATGGAACTTTCGCCGCCGCTGGCGTTGAAGAGTTCAAATAGTTCCGTCGCGCTTGCATAGCGAATCTGAATAAACTCGGTGCGAAGGGGCGCGAGCTCGGAAATCTGCTTCTGGTTTTCGAGCTCCAACTTCTCGCGCGCGGCAATCTCCGCTGCGGGTGCTACGAGTAACACGTTGCCGACCTGGCGTTGATCCAAACCCTTGGTCTTCAATATCAACTCGAGCGCCTGGTCCCAAGGTACGTTCTTCAAACGCAACGTGATGCGCCCGGCAACGGTGTCGCTAGCCACGAGATTGAGATCCGTGAAGTCGGCAATAAGTTGCAACACCGAACGCACTTCGATGTCTTGGAAGTTGAGCGAAAGCTTCTCGCCGGTGTACTTGAAGACGTCGTCACGACGACCGACTTCTTCTTCTGTCAGCGGATTGACGTCGACCGACAGCGTGTTGTCGGCTTGGTATGCCAGATAGTCGTAGTTGCCGGTGGCGGTGACGGTGAACACTACGTGATCGCCTTCCTGCAACGCATCGACAATCTGTACCGGGGTGGCGAAATCTGTCACGTCCAACCGCCTTTGCAAATTTTTCGGTAGCGTCGTGTTGCGTATCTCGACCCTGATATCACCACCGTCGCTCGTGACGTTGACCGGCGCTTTTGGGTTGGACAGTTCTATGATGATACGGCCTTCACCGCCAGCACCCCGACGAAAATCGACATTGTTGATTCTCGAGTCGCTCGGTGCGGCGACTGTGGATTCAATAGCCGATGTGATTTGCCGAGGCACCGCTCCACCTGGACCGCCCACGATCAAATACAGGATGTTGCCTTGTATCTCAGTTTCGTAGCTGACCAAATTGGTCAGATTGACGATGGCTCGCGTACGATCCCTGGTGCTGATGATGGAAACTCGACGCGCGTTACCGATACCCAAGTCATGGTGTTTTTGGTCCAACGCGCTATCGACACCCGGCATGTCCAGCACGATGCGTGCAGGTTGCTCTATCGTGTATCCCGTCGGTTGCGGAGGCACTCCGTCAAACACCATTCGAATTTCGGTTCGATCACCCGGCAAGGATGAAAATTCTACGGATTGAATCGTGACGGCCCAGGTCGGCATCGCGAAACCCGCGATCACCAACGCGGTCCATCCAAGACCCCGCTGCTCAAACCAGTTCTTAAGCATGTTTTTCATCCTCTAATCACAGTGAAACGGTACGGGCGCGTTCCACCCATCCGCCGGCTCCATCCGGGACAATCTCAATGAGTTCGATGGCTACGTCATCGACGCTTTGAATCTGGCCGTGGTCCGAGCCCAGGTAATCCCCAGCCTGAACCCGGTGTACACCGCCATCGCCGTCCTTGACCAGGCCGAAATGCCTTTGACCTTGAGCCAGGGTTCCGACCATAGAGAGCTGGGCAATCGTGAACTGTTCAAGAAACTGTTTCGTGCGGTTGAAATCCGGCGTGACCTGCACACCGCCGTTGTCGCGCACGACCCTTTTCAGAACTACAGGTGGCTCGAAGGGGCTGCGTCGGTTACTCGCTCGGTAAGCGTAGGGCGGTACTTGTTCAAACGGCGGCAAGGGATCGATCGTTCCTTTGGGGCGTGAATCAACCTCATCCATAAACGCCTGAATGTCGGCAAAGTTGTTGCCCCGCGAACACCCACCCAGCGCGGTCAAGACGCCTGCAACAAGTACTGCGATAAATGGCATTGCTTTCATTGGTTTTCGTCCAGGTATCGATACGTCTTGGCCAGAATATTCATTTTCAGATGGTTGACCGACGATTCCGGCCGAACTTCAAAGTCGTGCAGCGTGACGATCCGCGAAAGGTTGGCCACGCCGCTCACGAAAGCTCCAATCTTGTGGTAATCGCCTTCGACCACTATGTCGATGGGCAGCTCCACGTAAAACTCGGTACGCCGCTCAGGCTGAAGATCGATGCTCTCGATGACGAGTTCATTGTCGATTGCCGTGCGTGTGATGTCCTCGAGCAAGCCTGGCACTTCCGTGTCGCTTGGCAACTGCTTCAAGAGCGCCCCAAAGGTCGCCTCCATTTCATCCCTCTGCTTACGATATGCATCGAGGTTGGCCGCCTGAAACGCCTTCGTTTCATAGTCTCGCCGCAATTCCGTCTCTTTGGCTTCGACAGAATCCAACGCCGTCTGTTTGTCGGTTAGATAAACGTAATAACCACCCCCTAACACGGCAACCAACAAGAACAACATGATGATGCTTTTGACAACCGTCGGCCATGAGCCAATGTTGTTGATATCGAGATCGGCGAAGTCGAAGTTCTGCAGCTGTTCGAGTGTGTCTTGCAACGCCATAGCTAGCCATCCTCCACCGGGCGGTTCGGATTCACCTTTGTGAACGTCAAATCGAACGTGCTCGCCTGTCGACCATAGTCGGAGTTGTCGGGATCTTCCTTGATGCTTTTGAGGTTGGGATCTTTAAACCAATCGGAGCCGGCCAAGTTGCGCATGAGCGCAGATATTCGGTTATTGGATTCCGCGGTTCCGGTGACAGCCAGGGACGTACCCTGCATTTTCAGGCTGCTGTAATGCACGCCCTTGGCGAGCGTTGTGACCACTTCATCGAACACCCGTACGATAACCGGGCGGTTGCCTTGCAAGTCTTGAATCACCCGCATACGCGCGAGTAACTGCTCACGCTGGTTTTGTAGGTTCTTGATTTCTGCAATCCGCTCATCTAACGCGGCAATTTTTTGCTGCAAGAATCTGTTGCGTTCGTTCTGACCCTCGATGCTGCCGTCCAACATCCAACCGCCGGCAAAGACGAGGATGGCACCAGCCAACAGAATACCGCCCAAATTGGTCAGGAATTCCTTCTTCTTGCGCTCCCGTTCCCATTCGCGCCAGGGAAGTAAGTTGATTCTAGCCATTAATCAAAACTCCTCATGGCCAAACCACAGGAAATCATCAAAGCCGGCGCATCGTTGGACAACGCCTCCGCATCGACCCGAGACGAAAGCGACATGTCGACGAACGGGTTGGCAATGATCGTCGGCGTGCCCAACTTGTTTTCGATCATGTCGGCCAAACCATCGATCGAGGCAGTTCCGCCTGCGAGCACTACATAGTCGACATCGTCGTACTGACTGGACGAGAAAAAGAACTGCAACGAACGAGTTACCTGCTGTAGCACGGCCTCTTTGAAGGGTTGCAAAATTTCTTCTTCGTAATCGTCCGGCAGGCCGCCTTGTTTCTTCGCAAGACCGGCCTCTTCGAACGAAAGGCTGTAACGGCGCTGGATCTCTTCGGTGAGCTGTTTACCGCCGAAGAGTTGTTCTCGCGTGTAGATAGACTTGTCATCGGCAAGCACAGAAAGCGTCGTCATGGTCGCCCCGATATCTATGATCGCGACCACTAACTCTTCGGCATTGCTGCCGAGTTGCGGCTTCAGAAGCTCGAACGCACGCTTCATTGCATGTGCTTCTATGTCGACGATGCAGGGCTTGATGCTGCCGAGCTGCAAAGCGGCTTCGCGCATCTCGACGTTTTCTTTGCGGCAAGCGGCCAACAGCACTTCGACCTGCTCCGGATTACGTTCCGATAGACCTTGCACTTCGAAGTCGATGGCGACCTCATCCAGCGGATAGGGGATGTACTGGTCTGCCTCGACGGTGATCTGCATCTCCATGTCCTCGTCCGACAAGGACGCGTCCATTTCGATGGTTTTGGTGATGACGGCGGATCCCGCTACGGCGACCGCCGCTTGCTTGGCACTGCTTTTCGAGCGACTCAACACGCGCTTTATCGCTTCACCAACCCCCTCTACATCACTAATATTCTTTTCCACGACCGCATTAGGTGGCAGGGGTTCAACGGCGTAGGATTCGACTCGATACCGGTCGTTGTTTTTGGATATCTCCAAAAGCTTTACCGACGTAGAGCTGATGTCCAACCCGAGCAAGACGTTGGACTTTGATTTAAACCATGCCACGATAAAATTTCCTCAACATCCGCGGGCACTTACGTCTTATTCATGCAACAAAACATTAAATACCAGACTTGCCGAGAGAGCAATCTGTTGAAACCGATAAATATGGGCTGTAGCCCAGTGTTTGCGCGTTCGAATTCCATTTCGAATACCGTTTTACGGCTCTCATCCGAGAGCGACCTCTCTCGATTAAGCCCAGTAACCGTGGAGCCTTGATGACGCCACGTTCACGTCGCATAACCAGCGTCATTATGTGGCTCGCTTTCACAGGTTTATGTGGCGCAGTGCTCAGTCTCGCGGGCATCTACCTGTATCTCGACCCGCAAATTCCAAGAGCTGAGAGCTACCGCCATGTAAAACTGGAAACACCTCTCAGAGTCTTTACACGAGATGGCGCCCTGCTGGCGGAATTCGGCGAACGCCGCCTGATACCGATCACTCTGGAGCAGGTGCCACCGCAGTTCGTCAGCGCCTTACTCGACACCGAAGATAAGCGTTTCTATGAACACAACGGTATCGACTACATCTCATTGACCAACGACACGTTGGGCCTCGTCAAAACCCTGCTTTTCGAGGGCTCCTTGGGACCCGGGGCGAGCACGATCACGATGCAGCTTGCGCGCAACGTGTCGTTTGGGTTGGAGCGACGCTTCATTCGCAAGTTCAAGGAGATGCTTCTGGCGCTGAAGATCGAACAGGAGCTCACCAAGGACGAGATTCTCGAGTTGTACATCAACGTCGTGTCGTTCGGTAAGCGTGCATATGGTGCGGAAGCGGCCGCGCGCACGTATTACGGCAAGTCTCTTGACGAATTAACTCTTCCGCAGCTCGCCATGCTCGCGGGCGTGCCTCAAGCACCCAGTGCCGGTAACCCGATCAACGGACCGGAGCGGGCATTGCGCCGCCGCAACCTGGTGCTCTATCGGATGCGGGATCAGGATTCGATCACGGAAGCGCAATACCAAGCCGCTATCGACGCACCGATCACCGCCGGTATTTTCGCCCGCGACCTCGACGTCGCCGCACCCTTCCCCGCGGAATGGGTTCGCCAGCAGTTGATCGATCGGTTACCGGATCTCTACAGCCGAGGCTATGAGGTATTCACTACGCTAGAGGCGCCGTTACAAGCCGCCGCCACCGCTGCATTGCGCAGGGGGCTGGTCAACTACGATCGTCTGCACGGATATCGAGGAGTCGAAGCTCATCTTGTGCTGCCCGTTGAAGAATCTGATGCCGAACCCGTCACGCCAGAAGCGGTCCTCGAACAGCTGGCGGTCACGCAAGAGCTCGCCAACGCAGATGACCCGATGTTGGCGCTTGCCGAACTCGAAGCCCAAGAACAATCGGCAAGCGATTGGCGCGCGAAGCTGAAAGATGTGCCCACCTATGCCGACCTGATACCGGCCGTCATCGCGTCCGTCGAAGCGGACCACGCCATCGCTGCATTTCATACGGGAATCGAAGTCACACTGCCATTGTCCGTGCTGCGCTGGGCACGCTCTTACGTCGACGTAAACGAACGTGGCCCTGCACCGCGCACACCGGCTGACGTCGTTGCCGTGGGCGATGTGGTACGCGTGCAGGCAACCGAAGACGGTTGGCGCCTCGCGCAACTACCGGAAATTCAAGGCGCGCTGGTCTCGCTCGACCCACGCACAGGTGCGGTGCTGGCTTTGGAGGGCGGCTTCGATTTCGGCATGAATCAATACAACCACGCTTTGCAGGCCGCACGACAACCCGGTTCCGGCTTCAAACCGTTCGTTTACTCCGCAGCGTTACACAATGGCATCACCCCCGCATCGATCTTCATGGACATGCCGCTCGTGTTCGACGACAAAAACCTGGAATCTCAGTATCGACCCGACAACGACAACAACCGCTACAACGGACCCACCCGGTTGCGTGAAGCGCTGTACCGTTCGATCAACTTGGTGTCCATGCGCGTGTTGTTGAAAGTCGGCGCTGGACCAGTGATGGACTACGTTGGCCGGTTTGGCTTCGATACGTCGACCTTTCCACGCAACACCCAGCTTGCCATCGGCGGCGGCACCATGGCGGTCACCCCGCTCGACATGGCGTCTGCCTACGCGGTGTTCGCAAACGGCGGGTACCTCGTGCAACCCTACATTATCGACCACGTGTTAGACCTAGACGGCGTTGTCGTGTTCGAGCCTCGCCATCCTGAGGTCTGCAAGGCTTGCGAGGACGATGCGCCTGCGACCAGCGTCGAAGACGAGCCGGTGCTGGCCGATGAGCCGGCCAATCTCGAAGATCTCTTTGCCTCGACTCCGGTAGAGGATGAACCGGTCATTCCCGCAACCCGGGTCATCGACGAACGCAACGCCTTCATCATGCACAGCATGTTGCAGGACGTCATTCGCAAAGGTACCGGCCGCAGCGCACGGACGAATCTGCAGCGCGGCGATATGGCAGGCAAGACCGGTACCACCGACGACGCCGCCGACACCTGGTTCAATGGCTACACGCCGGACGTCGTGACGACGGTGTGGGTGGGATTTCCCAACCACAGCCCACTCGGTAGAAAGGCATACGGGTCAAATACGCCGCTGCCGATCTGGCGAGACTATATGCAGACCGCGCTCGACAAGCGCAGCGAGTCGCATCCCCTGCAACCGCCCGGCGTGGTGACCATGAAGATCGACCCCACGACCGGAGAGCTTGCGCCGACCAATCAGCAAAACGCCATTTTCGAGTACTTTTTGGACGAGTACGCCCCCAAGATGACGGGGGGGAACACCTTCGAGGTGCCCAAAGATCCGACGCAGGAAGAGATCAAGCCGGAAGACCTTTTTTAACGTGCTCAGTTCTTGAGATCGCGCAGCTACGCTGCGCTTCGCGGCTGAAGCCGCTCCTACTGGACGATCTTGATCATGTCTCCGGCACGCGGTTCACCGCGCGGATGATGGCCGTTGATCACCCGTAAGGTTTCCTCGGGAAACGTCTTGATGGACACGCGCTTCGCATACTCGGCGTAGGTATCCCCCGGCTCGGCTATCACGACCTTGATGCGTTGATCGTTGGCGATCTGTAAATCGGCGGCGGTCATCGCGCGGAACGATTCGATCGTGCCGCGAAAATCTTTCTGGAATTGCTCCACATCGCCAACTTTTCCTAGGTTACCTCTGAAGAGGTAGACGCCGCCGTCCTTGTAGATGACGGCAATTTTTTTCGACTGGGCAGTGCCATCCAACACTTCTATATCGGCGATGTAGGCAGCGTAACCGTGCACGGTCAACGTCTCGCCGTTGACGACGTCGTCCCGCTGCAGCGTCTCGGTGACGTATTGCTCGGGCGTCTGCTCCGACTCGGGGGGTTTTTGTCGCTGCACCGTTATCGAACCGGTCGACGTGGTGCCGATATCGCGCCCGATGATTTCCGTCGGTGTGTTGGTCACGTCCCAACCTTCGGGAAACTTGACCACGATGCGCAGCGTGCCGTGATAGTAGACCCCATCCTTGATCAATCCGGTCGCTGGCCCGGAGCCGAACACCAGACCGTCCATCATCTCCCAGAAGTCTCGTTCCGGACCCCGCGTGTCGTAGGTCGCAAGCGGTACCGCCTTGCCGACGATGTCATGCAAACGCTTATCGTTGCGTGGGTGGGTGCCGAACAATCCGTGGTAAACGTTGGGCTGGTTCATCACCGATTTCGAGAACATCTCATGTTCTTTCAGCACGTAGATCGCGTTGATCATCGCCAACGGATCGTAGCCCGCCTTAGCCAGAAACTCCGAGCCGTAAGCGTCGGCCTCGAGTTCTTGCTCGCGCGCTTCTCGAGTTATCGCGGCAGTGGTGAGGGTGTTGCCAAGATCCTTGATTGCCATGGTGCTTGTGCCGAGTGCGCCAATCCAGCCAAGAATGTTGCCGAGCCGATTCGCGCCCTTACGTTTTTGCACGTGCCGGCCGACCACATGGCCAATTTCGTGACCGATGATGCCGGCAAGCTCGTCCTCGCTTCTGAGATAGGCGATCACCCCGCGGTTGACGAAGATGTAGCCATCCTGGGTCGCCTGGGCGTTGACGACCGGATTATCGATAACCGTGAAGGTGTAGTGCCGCCCCGCGTGGGGTGATGCCGCCAACAGCCGCTCGCCGATTTCGGTGACGTACGCCTGCCATTCCTCGTCCGGATAAAGGCCGCTCTTCTCGCGCAGTTCGTTGTACATCTTCTCGCCGTCGCCGGCCCCGTATGCATCGAGAGCGCCGAACGCGAGTACCAAGACAACCAAGCATTTATTCATGAGCCCAACCGCAAATCGCTGGGGAACACCATTAGACACCGAATACTGCCTCGGTTCAGCTGAATTGAAGATGAACGGCCGGGCCGGATTGCCTTATCGAGAGACGCTTCGGTTGCCGAAACGCTTGCGGAATCGCTCGACGCGCCCGCCGGAATCAATGATCTTCTGCTTGCCGGTGTAGAACGGATGACAGGCCGAACAGACATCGATGTGGATGTCTTCGCTCAACGTGGAGCGGGTTGCAATGACGTTGCCGCAGCTGCAGGTGGCTTTGATGTCGCGGTACTCAGGGTGGATACCCGTTTTCATGGTCTGTCATCAGAAAGGGGCGCGCAGTGTACCAAAAGTCTGCTTGATGGCAAGGTAGCCAACCTATGCCCAACGCCCCCGTGCAACTCGAAGCCATCGCCCGCATCGCGCTACCGGTGCCCCTGTACAGCGCCTTCGACTACACCCCGCCGGCCGGTGAGAATCTGCCCGCCGTCGGCGCCCGGGTACGAGTGAGATTCGCCCACCGAACGCTCATCGGCGTATGCGTCTCGGTGAACCCGCCGGACCCCCACGCTGCGCCCAAACCTCTGCTATCGATCCTCGACGCCGAAAGCATCGTGGACGCTGAGCTTTTCGACCTTGCCCACTGGCTTGCCGACTACTACCACCACCCGCTTGGCGAGGTGTTGTCCACCATGTTGCCAAACGCGGCCATGAAGGGCGCCGAGCTCACCTGGCAACCGGAGGCGCTGTGGCAACGCACCACGCTGCAAGTTGACCTGGCCCGTGCCCCGCGTCAGCGACAACTGCTGGCGTTCATCGACCGCAACGACGGGAGTGCCACCGCGGTAGAGATCCGCGCTGCCGGTTTCGCGACCGCGATGATCGATAGCCTCGCGCACAAGGGCGCCCTGGAACCGGGCAAGCGGACGTACACCCTCGAACCGGCTCCGACGCTTACCGCCGAGCAGCGGACCGCGGTCGCAACCATGAAGACTCAGCTCGGCAACTTCGTGCCGAATCTGCTGGATGGCGTCACGGGCAGCGGCAAGACCGAGGTTTATCTGCAACTCATCGACCTGGTGCTCGAACGCGGCGAGCAGGCTTTGGTGCTGGTACCCGAGATCGCGTTGACGCCGCAAACGGTGCGACGCTTTCAACGTCGATTCGGTGCCACCGGGGTCATGCACTCAAACCTGACCGACACCGAACGCATGACCGCGTGGTTGAGATGCCGTGACGGCAGCACGCGGATTCTCATCGGCACACGCTCGGCAGTCCTCACGCCATTCAAGAATCTCGGCCTGATCGTCGTCGACGAAGAGCACGACAGCTCATTCAAACAAACGGAAGGCTTGCGTTACTCGGCCCGGGACGTCGCTGTGAAACGCGCGCAAACCTTGGGCATTCCCCTGATTCTCGGCAGCGCCACACCATCGCTCGAAAGTCTCCACAACGTCACGACCGGCAAGTACACCCGGCACCGACTGTTCAGCCGTGCGACCGGCGCCGCAATGCCGCAGCTGCACGTCGTCGATATTCGCGGCCAACCGTTGCGCGACGGGATCAGCCAAAGCTTGGAGCGACGCATCGCCAAACATCTGCAAGCCGACAGTCAGGTGTTGGTGTTCATCAACCGACGCGGCTATGCACCAACCTATCTCTGTACCGCGTGCGGCTGGCAAGCACTTTGTCAGCGCTGCGACGCGCGCATGACCTTCCACACGACGCCTCGTGGATTGACTTGTCATCATTGCGGCGCACGTAAACCCCTGCCGAGCTGGTGTCCCGACTGCGAACGCGACGCGCTCGTGCCGATCGGCGTCGGCACTCAACGAACCGAGATCGGTTTGAACGAGCGGTTTCCGAACGTGCCGGTCTATCGCATAGATCGCGACACCATGCGCAGTCAACGCCGGCTCGAGGCGCGGCTGGAAGACATCCGGACCGGGGCGCCAGCGATCCTGGTGGGTACCCAGATGCTGGCGAAGGGCCACCACTTTCCAAACGTAACGTTGGTCGCAGCCATCAACGCTGATGCCGGCTTTTTGAGCGCCGACTTCAAGGCGCCCGAACGGACCGCGCAACTCATCATTCAGGTGGCAGGTCGGGCCGGTCGAGCCGAGAAGCCTGGCGAGGTGTGGGTGCAGACGCTGCAGCCCGAAAATCCGGTGCTCAAGCGCCTGATCGACGATGGCTATGCGGCGTTCGCAGAGATGGAACTCGAGATTCGCAGATCTGCCGGTCTGCCTCCATCACGACCCATGGCGCTGATAAGGAGCGAAACGGCGGATCCGACTCTCGGGGCGACCTTCCTCGCAGAGCTCAAAAGCAGCATTGGCAACGACGTCGAAGTACTCGGTCCTGCCCCAGCCCCGATGGCACGGGTTGCCAGCCGCTACCGCCACCAACTCATGCTAGTCGCTCGCACCCGCCAACAGCTGCACCGGGCGCTTGCCGGCCTGCGCGGACGCACCGGACCCCGAGCGCTTCGCTGGGCCATCGACGTGGACCCATACGATACGTTTTAATGGTCGGATGCCGAAAGACTACGCCCGCCCCCGCGTAAGCCGTAAGAAGCCGAAGCCGAAACCAGGTACCGCCAAACCCAAACGTCCCGGGTTTCACGGGCCGAGTTTCTCGGCCGGTATTCTGCTCGGTGGGGCCGTCGTGGTGCTCGGCGCCTACACGCCGGAGTTTGCCTCAAAACAGCTAGCCAAACTTCCCGAATATGCACCTGTCGAGCCCAATGAATTGGTGTTCGAATTTCACGAACTACTGCAAAACAGCGAAGTACCCACCAACCCGGAGGTCTACGGCAATGACGCGCAAGACCCTGGGACACCGCGCGAGTACGTCATCCAGGCAGCGTCGTTTCGCGACGTCGACGATGCCGAGCAGTTGCGCGCGTACCTGACCCTGCAAGCGTTACCCGTCGAGATGGCACGCGTGCAGCTAGACAACGGTGCTTGGTACCGGGTGATCGTCGGCCCCATGGCTTCTTCGGTGGAAGCCAATCGAGTGATGACACGCCTGAGGGATCAAAACCTCTCAGCGATCTGGATCAAGCGCGGCTGACCTCTCAGGCTTGAAATACCGAGGGTGCGTCCCCACTATCACCCCCCTGGAACGACCCATGGAGCGGCCCATCGAACAACTTAGCGGTACCACGATCATCTGCGTGCGCAAACCCGGCGAACTCGCCCTGGGCGGCGACGGTCAGGTGTCCTTGGGCAACACGATCATGAAAGGCAATGCCGTCAAGGTGCGGCGCCTACGCAAGGATCGAGTGCTGGCCGGCTTTGCCGGCGGCACGGCGGATGCCTTCACGCTTTTCGAGCGGTTCGAGGGCGCCCTGGAGAAGTTCTCGGGCAACCTTACCCGAGCCGCCGTCGAGCTCGCCAAAGACTGGCGTTCGGATCGAGCGCTACGCCGGTTGGAGGCGATGCTGGTGGTCGCGGACAAAACCGCCACGCTGATGGTCTCCGGTACAGGTGATGTGATCGAGCCCGAAGCGGACCTGATCGCGATCGGATCCGGCGGGCCCTACGCCCAGGCGGCCGCGCGCGCGCTCATGGACAATACCGATTTGGGCGCGACACAGATCGTCGAGAAGGCGCTGACGATCGCGGCCGAAGTCTGCATCTATACCAACCACCACCGCACCATCGAGACGCTGAAACTGTCATGACACTGATGACCCCGCGCGAAATCGTCCACGAGCTGGACAAACATATCATCGGCCAGGACCACGCGAAACGCTCTGTCGCCATTGCGCTGCGTAATCGCTGGCGCCGAATGCAGCTCGACGAAGTGATGCGCGACGAGATTACGCCGAAAAATATTCTCATGATCGGCCCCACCGGCGTCGGCAAAACCGAAATTGCTCGACGCCTCGCACGACTCGCAGGCGCCCCCTTCATCAAGGTCGAAGCCACCAAGTTCACCGAAGTCGGTTACGTCGGCCGTGACGTCGAATCCATCGTGCGCGATCTGGCCGACGTGGCGGTCAAGATGTTGCGCGAAGCACAAATCGCGAAGGTCCAACACCGCGCCGATGACCAGGCCGAAGAACGCGTTCTCGATGCCTTGCTGCCCGAGCCGCGCAAGTCGCAATCCGACGACCCGGAATCGAGTGCGCGTCAGATGTTTCGCAAGAAACTCCGCGAAGGCGAGCTCGACGACAAAGAAATCGAGATCGACGTGGAGTCCTCGCCCATCGGCATCGAGATCATGGCGCCCCCGGGTATGGAGGAGATGACCAACCAGTTGCAGAACATGTTCAGCAGCATGGGCGGCGGCAAGAAACGTTCCGTCAGGCTCAAGATCAAAGATGCCTTTCGCAAACTTCGTGAAGAAGAGGCCGCCAAGCTCATCAACGAAGATGAGATCAAGGCGCAGGCCGTCGAAGCGGTCGAACAAACCGGCATCGTGTTTTTGGACGAACTCGACAAGGTTACCCGGCGCGGCGAGACCTCGGGCGTCGACGTTTCACGAGAAGGCGTACAGCGGGACCTGCTGCCGCTCATCGAAGGCTGCACCGTTTCCACCAAGTACGGCACGGTACGCACCGACCACATCCTATTTATCGCATCCGGCGCCTTTCATCTTTCCAAACCGTCCGATCTGATTCCGGAACTACAGGGCCGGCTACCCATTCGGGTGGAGCTATCGGCGCTTACGGCCGAGGACTTCAAACGCATACTCATAGAGCCCGACGCATCGCTGACGGAACAATACCAAGCACTCATGGCCACCGAGAACGTCGACATCGAATTCACTCAAGACGGTCTGGACCGCATTGCCGAACTGGCATGGCACGTCAACGAGTCCACCGAGAACATCGGTGCGCGCCGCTTGCACACCGTCATGGAGCGCCTGCTGGAAGATATCTCCTTTACCGCGACCGAGCGACCTCAGTCCAGCGTTTGTATCGATGCGGTTTACGTGGACGAGCATCTCGAAAAGTTGGTCCAAGATCAGGACCTCTCGCGCTACATCCTGTAGCGGCGCTATGCAAGCGCCCACAGATATCACCTACCACAAGCGCAGCAAGACGTTGGAGCTGAAGTTCGACGATGGCGTTGCCGAGATTCCCGCCGAACTGCTGCGCGTCTACTCGCCTTCGGCCGAAGTTCGTGGCCATGGTCCCGATGAACGGATCCTACAGTCGGGTAAAAAGCACGTTTCGGTCACTGGCATCGAACCCATCGGCAACTATGCCATCCGCATCCTCTTCGATGACGGTCACAACACCGGCATCTACGCTTGGGACACCCTACGAGACCTCGCAGAGCACCAAGAACGCTACTGGCGCGACTACCTCACCGATCTCAAGGAAGCCAATGCCTCGCGCCTGCCAACCATCCCCGTAGGCCATTTCACGCCCAACATTTCGCCTAAGGAGGAGTAGAATTCCGCCGATGGCGGACTCCAAGGTGCAATTTGGCTTTTCCGAGGTGTCTCCGGCCGACAAAACCCGGCTGGTTGGCGAGGTTTTCTCGTCCGTAGCCGAGCGTTACGATGTGATGAACGACCTCATGTCGTTCGGCAGCCATCGTCTGATGAAGCGCATGACGGTCGAGATGTCCGGGGTGCGGCCAGGGCATCGGGTACTCGATCTCGCCGGGGGCACCGGTGACATGACGATTTTATTTGCCGACAAAGTCGGTGCCGACGGCTCGGTGGTGCTCACGGACTTGAACGCTGCGATGGTCTCGGTAGGCCGTGATCGCGTCCTCAACAGCGGCTTGACCCAAGTACAATTCTGCCGCGCCAACGGCGAGGCTCTACCTTTCGGCGACGATCGCTTCGACTGCGCGAGCATCGCGTTTGGGTTGCGCAACTTTACCCACAGGCTCGTCGCGCTCGATGAGCTGAAACGCGTACTCAAGCCCGGCGGTGTACTGCTGGTGTTGGAATTTGCCAAACCCGTGAACCCGCTTGTCGGCGCCGTTTACACCGGTTTTCAAGCGCTGTGGCCGAGCGTGGGCAAGCTTGTCGTCGGCGAAAGCGAGTCATACCGATACCTGGTCGAATCGATTCGTGTGCACCCGAGCCAGCAAGCCCTGAAGCTCATGATCGAGGATGCGAACTTCCAGGACGTCGAGTTCCACAATCTACTCGGCGGCATCGTTGCTATCCATCGGGCGGTGGCGTGAAGGGCCTCGATACGCTTTTCGCCGACGTGCTCGAGACGTTCAGCAATGCAGCACTCGGTCTCGACCCCGAGAGTTCCGAGCGGCTCAGAATCCTAGAAGGCCGTTCGTTGCAGATCGAGAGCAGCGCCCCGCAACAAGTGTTGACACTCATCGTACGTGATGGCCGCATTGCAATGCTCGCCGAGCCGGTAGACACGCCGAACGTGATCGTTCGAGGACGCATGCAAGACTTGCTGGCATGGTTCGCCGCAACGCCCCAAGCCTCACAAACCACCCAACGCGTCGAGATCGAGGGTGACGAGACCACGTTATTCGAGGTCATGGGCGTCTTCAAACGGTTTGCGCCAGATCCGGGTCATCCGTTCAACAACTTCATCGCATCGGAGATCGGCCAAAACCTGCTGGGCGCGGCGGAACTCGCCATCGCGGGCCTACGCTCCGCGCTCGAGGCTGCCGGTTCGGCCATGCAACAAAGCGCTGCGAATCAATACCTTGATCAGAGTCACGTGAACGCATTTCTCGAAGCTTTGGAAGACCTGCGGCTGCGCGTCGACCGGCTGGCCGCGCGCGTCGGTGCCGCAGAAGCGGACGGGGCTTGAGTCATGCGACGCCGGATGCTGAAGATCGCTCGTGTCGCTGCCCGGCAACGCCTCGACGCGGCGGTGCCTGCTGCCGAGCTCGTCCACAGCGACATACCGACCGCGCTGCAGTGGTTCTTCAAGGTTTGGCCCGGACGCTGGCTGCCTGATCCCGAGGCCGGGCACGCGGTACGATTGCGCCGAGCGTTCGAAGAGCTCGGGCCGGTGTTCATCAAATTCGGGCAAGCTCTTTCGACGCGGCGCGACCTATTGCCCGAAGAGTTCGCGGACGAGCTCGCCAAACTCCAAGATCACGTCCCGCCGTTTCCGGGTGAAGACGCCCAAGCGATCGTTAAAAACGCGCTCGGTGCTGCCTATCACGAACACCTTGCACGGTTCGATCTGGAACCGATCGCATCCGCGTCGATCGCCCAAGTGCATGGTGCGCGACTGACCAACGGCGCTGAAGTGGTCGTGAAGGTAGTGCGTCCCAACATCGAAGATATCATCCGCGACGATCTCGAAGTACTGACATGGCTTGCCCAATGGATCGACACGCGGGTAAAGGCAAGCCAGCGGCTACACCTGCCCGAAGTGGTGTCGGACTACGCCAACACGGTGCTGAAAGAGCTAGACATGCTCCAGGAAGCGATCAACACGCAACGCCTGCGGGATAATTTTGCGGGCTCGGCTTTGTTGTACGTGCCTCGGGTCCATCATGAGCTAACGCGCGCCAACGTGTTGGTGCTCGAGCGCGTATCGGGCATCCCCATCAGCAACGTCGCCGAGCTCAAAGCGCGCGGGACGAACATGCAGCTCCTGGCCAATCGGGGCGTCGAGACTTTTTTCAAGCAAGTGTTCGTCGACAATTTCTTTCATGCCGACATGCATCCGGGCAACATCTTCATCGACGTCGAAGACCCGGAAGATCCGCAATACATAGCGCTCGATTGCGCCATCATCGGCACTTTGACGAAGCGCGACCAGGACTACCTTGCCCGCAACTTGGTGGCTTTCTTCAACCGCGACTACCGACAGGTCGCAAAGTTGCATCTGGAATCGGGGTGGGTACCTTCAACGACGGACGAAGCCGAGTTCGAGCGCGTTATTCGGGAAGTCTGCGACCCCATCTTCGCCAAGCCGTTGAACGAGATTTCGTTCGGACACTTCCTGGTCGAACTGTTCCGCACCGCAGCAGCGTTCAACATGGAAATCCAACCGCAGCTGGTACTGCTGCAGAAGACCCTCTTGTACGTCGAGGGTTTGGGCCGACAGCTGTATCCGGAGCTCGACCTTTGGGAAACCGCCAAACCGTTCATGGAGCAGTGGATGCAAGAACGGGTCGGACCGCTGGCGGCCATGCGAACGCTTGCCGAGCGCGCCCCGGAAATCCTGGAGCAACTGCCGCGTTTGCCGGAACTCATTCTCGATACCGGAAGGCAACTCTCCAGGCTCGAATCCGGCCTGCGCGAGCAGCAAGCGAGCGTCCAGAAATTGGAAACGTCGCTCGCCGCGATCTCGCGGCGGCACAAGATGCGCCGTTGGACCGGTGCCGCCTTGATGGCGGTGGCGACAGTCCTGTTGTGGGAACCCATCAGTCAAGCCTTCGCGATGGGTACCGGCTTGGGCACCTCAGCCGGCTTTTTGAGTGCGGTCATCGGATCCTTCCTGCTGGTGCGGGCATGAACATCATCGAAGAGCTGACCGAAGTGCTGCGTGCACGAAAATCCGCCTCAGCCGACGACTCTTACGTCGCTTCGTTGTACGAGGCCGGCATCGACAAGATTCTGGCAAAGATAGACGAAGAAGCCACCGAGGTGGTCACAGCAGGCAGGGCGGCAGACGGCGCCGGCCGCAATGAGGACTTGGTGCGCGAGGTCGCCGACCTTTGGTTCCATTGCATGGTGCTCCTGGTCTACCGCGACCAAGATCCGGCCCGGGTGTTGGCGGAGCTCGAGCGGCGTTTCGGCGTGTCCGGCCACCAAGAAAAGGCTAGCCGCTCCGGCCGCTAAAAGGGGGGTCATTGCACACTTATACCCATGCGTGCCCCTATAATGATGAATTGAATGATCGATCGATACGGAGACTATTATGCCTGGTGGATTCGGACTTACAGAGCTGCTGGTCGTCTTGGCCATCGTTTTATTGATATTCGGCCCCAAGCGACTCAAGAACATCGGAGCCGACCTCGGTAACGCCATCAAGGGCTTCCGGACAGCGGTAACCGACGATGAAAAACCATCGGACGCTGAATCAGACGCTGAACCAGACGCTGACCCGAGCGTGATCGAGGGCGAAGTCGCCGCGCAGAAAACCGAGACCAAGCAAGACACGCATGTTTGATATCGGTTTTCCCGAGCTGGTGCTAGTGGCCGTTGTCGGGCTGCTCGTCATCGGACCGGAACGCCTGCCCGAAGCCTTGCGCACGCTCGGACTTTGGTTCGGACGCATGCGGCGAAGCTTTCTTTCGGTGAAGGCCGAGATCGAAAAAGAAATTGGCATGGATGAGGTGCGTCGCCAGCTACACAACGAAGCGGTGATGGAAGAAATGCAACGCATCGAGCGGGAAGTGAAGGCCACGGCCAAGGAAGCGACGATTCACCCCAATCCCTCCAAGGTCGGCACTCCAGTCGCCGCTCCGGTCGCCGACCCTGAAACGAAACAACCGGCCCCGGAAAAGGCCAACGATGGCTGATACCGACGTCAAGGCCGCGGACGGCCCAAACAAGGTTACGGACACCCCGGACGAAGTTAGGGACGACCACGACGAGCTCGTGGACGCCAACGAACAACCGTTCATGGACCATGTCATCGAGCTTCGCTCGCGCATCTTGCGCGGGCTCGCGACCGTATTGGTGTTGTTCGTACCGATCTACTTCGTCGCGAACGAACTTTACGAGTTCATAGCAGCGCCGTTGATGGCGCATTTGCCCGACGACGGCAATATGATCGCGACGGAGGTCGCCTCGCCGTTTCTAACGCCGTTCAAGTTGGCCATCTACATGGCCATATTCGTCGGCATGCCGTTCATCTTGCATCAAGCGTGGTCGTTCATCTCACCCGGCCTCTACAAGCACGAGAAGAAATTCGCGCTACCGTTGTTGTTCTCGAGCGTGATGCTGTTCTATCTCGGCATGGCATTCGCCTATTTCCTGGTCTTCCCGCTGGTTTTCGCATTCATGGCAGCCGTTACACCCGAAGGCGTGACCATGATGACGGACATCAACCGTTACCTCGACTTCGTTCTGACGATGTTCTTCGCATTCGGCCTCGCGTTCGAGATTCCCATCGCAACGCTGCTGCTGGTCTGGTCGGGTATCGCCACCGCCCAGAGCATCGCTGACAAGCGCCCCTACGTAATCGTCGGGTGCTTTGTCGTTGGCATGCTGTTGACCCCGCCGGACGTGATCTCGCAGCTGCTCCTCGCGGTGCCGACGTGGGTGCTTTTCGAGATTGGCATCTTGCTCTCTAGGTTGACCGAGAAACGCAACGAGCTCGCCTGATTGGCCGATCCTGACGCCACGTTCTTGCCGTTTGAGCCCTCCATGGCCGACGAACTCGTCAAGATGTGGCGCGCGAGCTTCAACCGGGCACTCGCGCCTTACCGCAACAGTCACAGCATTGAAGAGCAGACTCGGTTTTTACTGGAAACTCAGAGCCAGCGAGCGGTCGTCACCGTCGCACTCAATGATGATCGGACGATCATGGGTTTCATGGCACAAGCATCTCAATCCATCGAGCAACTCTACCTGCACGTCGATCACCAGGGTCAAGGGTTGGGCGCGGCATTTTTGCAGCGCGCCAAAGCCGTATCGCCGATGCACCTGCACCTGTACACCTTTCAACGCAATCTGAAAGCCCGCCGCTTCTACCAAAGGCACGGCTTTCGCGAGATCGGTTATGGTCACGAGAATATGGAAGGTCTGGCGGATGTGGAGCTGGAATGGAAGGTGACGGAACGGATCGCGGCTCAAGCCGCTCCTACCTTTCTAGCAAAAAAGTCACCGGCCCGTCGTTAACCAAAGCCACCTGCATGTCGGCCCCGAAGCGTCCCGTCTGAACGTCCGGGCAGTGCGCGGCCAGCACCGACGCGTACGCCTCACAGAGTTGTTCGGCAAGCGCCGGTGCAGCCGCGCCGCTGAAACCGGGACGTTTACCCTTGCTGGTGTCACCCGCCAACGTGAATTGAGAGACCACGAGTATCGCGCCGCCGATCTCCATCACCGAGCGGTTCATGGGTTTCTCGTTATCGGGAAATATTCTGAGACCCAACGTCTTGTCGGCCAACCATTGCACCTGATCCATTTGATCGTCGGGAAACACACCGACAAACGCCAGCAAGCCTCGAGAAATAGTCGCAATTCGCGAGTTGGCAACTGTAACCGAAGCTTCAGATACGCGCTGTAACAGCACTCTCATCGGCTTCCCGCATTAGCCGCACGTTTGCGTTCCGTCGCGGTCAGGTAACGCTTGCGCACCCGTATGGCTTTCGGCGTCACCTCGACGAGTTCATCATCGTTGATGAACTCGAGCGCCGCCTCTAGTCCGAGCTCTAAGGGTGCAGTGAGCAAAACGTTCTCATCGCTACCCGCTGCTCGAATGTTGGTGAGCTTCTTCTCCTTCATGGGGTTGACCGTCAGATCATTATCCCGACTATGCACGCCGACCACCATGCCTTCGTATATGGGATCGTTTGGCCGGATCATCATGCGACCACGATTTTGCAAATTGAAAATCGCAAACGCGACGGCCTTGCCTTCGCCGTTGGAGATCAGCACACCGTTGCCACGCCTGCCGATACCTGCAGCCACCTTGGGCGCGAATCCCGCCGCAGCGTACGTCATGAGGCCGCTGCCCGACGTGATCGACAGAAAGCTTGGGCGAAACCCCATCAACCCGCGGGTCGGAATGCGGTACTCGAGCTGTACCCTGCCACGCCCATCCGAGACCATCTGCTTGAGTTCGCCGCGACGTGCGCCGAGCGCTTCCATGACCTTGCCTTGATGAACTTCTTCTACATCGACGCTGAGCTGTTCGAACGGTTCGCATAACACGTCGTCTACTTCCTTGTCGATGACGTGAGGCCTCGACAGGGCCAGCTCGTAACCTTCCCTGCGCATGGTCTCGATGAGCACCGACAAGTGCAGCTCTCCGCGGCCCGAGATGAGAAACCGGTCGGGGTCGTCGGTCTCCTCGACGTTCAACGCTACGTTGTGCGAAGCCTCCCGCAGCAGCCGCTCTTTGAGTTGCCGGCTGGTCAGGTAGTCACCTTCGCGCCCGGCAAACGGGGAGGTGTTCACACAGAACGTCATCTGCAAGGTTGGCTCATCTATAGACAACGGCGACCGCGCTTCGGGACATTCGACATCACAGATGGTGTCGGAGATGCCGATGCCGCTCACACCACTGACGCACACTATATCGCCGGCTTCTGCAACCTCTCGCGCAACACGCTCGATACCGTGGTAGCCAAACACGTTCAACACCCGCGCTTTATGCATCGTCCCGTGCCGATCGACCACCACCACCGGCATGTTACGAGACACCCGGCCTCGACTGATGCGCCCGATACCCATGACGCCCACGTAAGTCGAGTATTCCAGGGCACTGATCTGCATCTGCAGATAGCCGTCGACATCGACATCGGGCGGCGGCACCCGTGCAACAATCGTATCCAGCAACGGCTGCATATCCTCGGCAAGCTCATCCGGCTCGAGACCGGCTACACCGTCGGTCGCCGAGGTGTAGACCACCGGAAAATCGAGCTGGGCGTCATGCGCACCCAGACTGTCAAAGAGATCGAACACCTCGTCGATCACGCGATAAGGCTCGGCGGCCGGCCGGTCGATCTTGTTGACGACGACGATGGGGCTTAGTCCGGCGGCGAAGGCTTTCTGAGTCACGAACCGCGTCTGCGGCATCGGCCCTTCGACCGCGTCGACCAACAGCAACACGGAGTCGACCATCGACATGATGCGTTCCACTTCACCACCGAAGTCGGCATGTCCCGGGGTATCGACGATGTTGATCCGATAACCGGCGTACTCTATTGCGGTATTCTTCGAAAGAATCGTGATGCCCCGTTCCTTCTCGAGTTCGTTCGAGTCCATGACCCGTTCGTCGGCGTCCACCGTCCCGGTCTGCTGAAGCAACCGATCAACGAGGGTGGTTTTGCCATGATCGACATGTGCGATGATGGCGACGTTGCGGAGGTTTGATTGGGGCACTAAACTTCGCGGCCGTTTGAATAGATCGGTTGCGGGTCAAAAAGGGTCGCGAGTATGGCGGAACAGATTAAGGCTGTCGCGCTCATTTCGGGCGGTCTCGACTCGATGCTCGCCGCGAAAGTGGTGATGCAGCAGGGCGTGTACGTGGAGGGCATCAACTTCTACACCGGGTTTTGCGTCGAAGGCCACACCCACGCCATTCGCGCGAAGGACCGCGCCAAGCCGAAGCGCAACAACGCGCTTTGGGTTGCCGAACAGCTTGGCATAAAGCTGCACATCATCGACGTCATCGACGAGTACAAAGACGTGCTCTTGAACCCCAAACACGGTTACGGCAAGCACCTGAACCCGTGTCTCGACTGCAAGATCTTCATGGTGAAAAAGACCCTGGCCTGGGGTTTCATGGAAGAGCGTGGCTTCGACTTCATCGTTACCGGCGAAGTCATCGGCCAACGACCGAAGAGCCAACGCAAGGAAACGATGCCGGTGATCGCGCGCGAGTCCGGAGCCGACGACCGGCTGCTGCGACCGCTTTGTGCGAAAAACCTACCTCCCACGTTGCCGGAGCGTGAAGGCTGGGTGCAACGCGAGGCCTTGTTCGACTTCCACGGCCGCAACCGCAAACCGCAGATCGAGCTAGCGCAAAGCTTCGGCTTCACCGATTGGGCACAACCCGCCGGGGGTTGTTGCTTCCTCACCGACGAGCACTACGCGCAAAAGCTCTCCGACCTCTGGCGGACTCGGGGCAGCCGTGACTACGAGCTCGACGACATCATGCTGCTGAAGGTGGGACGCCACATTCGCCCGGCGCCACATTTCAAGCTCATCGTCGGCCGCGAGGAGGGGGAAAACCAGTATCTCGAAGGCTACCGCAAGCAGTTCGTCGCGCTACGGCCATTGAGTCACAAGGGCCCGTTGTGCCTGATCGACGGGACGCCGAGCGCCGCGGACATCGAATTGGCCGCCCGGGTGCTCGCCCGCTACAGTCAGGGGAGGAGCGCCGATCACGTCACCATCGTCGCCGAGGAACCCAACGGGGTTGCCCGGGACCTCGAGGTAGTGCCGCTGCCACCCATGGAAATCCCGACGGCCTGGCATGTCTAGCCCGCCCACACCAATACTTGAAACCTTGGACGCTCGGGGGTTACTGTGTCCGCTTCCGGTGATCAGGACGCAAGACACAATAACCAACCTGGCGCCGGGAACCTTGCTTGATGTGCTAGCCACCGACCCCGGGACCCTGCACGACATTCCTGCCTGGTGCAGGGTGCACGGCCACGAGGTGGTGGAGACGGAGCGGGAAGGGCGGGACATTCGTATACGCGTCAAAGTCGTAGCGACTTGAAGCGTCGCCAGCGACGTTCAGCCGCACCTTTTTGGTGCTCGCGCTAAGCGTATGCGCACCGTTAGCGCGCGATAGTGAGTGCTTACTCACCACGTGAGGCCATATACATACCAATCGACGCGTGGCATGTAACTTGCCTTCTAAAATCGGACCAGCAGGAGCGGAACAAACGATGTCAGACAATACCTTGAAACTGATAACAGACAACGACGTGAGATGGGTAGATTTGCGGTTCACGGACCCCCGGGGCAAGGAACAGCACACCACCATCCCAGCCAACCGCGTAGACGCAGACACGTTCATCGATGGGATCATGTTCGACGGTTCGTCCATCGCTGGATGGAAGAGCATCGACGACTCGGACATGATACTGATGCCGGATGACGAGACGTCGGTTCTCGATCCGTTTCGTGACGAAGCAACCCTGAACCTGCGTTGCGACATCATCGAACCCCTCACCATGCAGCCCTACGAGCGCGACCCACGTTCCATCGCGAAGAAGGCAGAAGCCTATCTGACATCGACCGGCATCGGCGATACCGCGTACTTCGGTCCCGAGCTGGAATTCTTCGTGTTCGACGACGTGAAGTTCAAGGTCGAGATGAGCGGCGCTTCCTACTCCGTCAGCGCCGAAGAAGCCGCATGGGAATCCGGCGCCGATTTCGAAGGCGGCAACCTCGGCCACCGACCCCGCGTCAAAGGCGGTTACTTCCCGGTACCGCCGGTCGACTCCGCCGCCGATCTACGAGCCGCTATGTGTGCGGCGATGCAGGCCATGGGGTTGGATGTCGAGGTGCACCACCACGAGGTGGGTACGGCATGCCAGGCCGAGATTGGCGTGCGCTTCAACACGCTGGTGCGAAAGGCCGACGAAACCCAGATCTACAAGTACTGCGTGCACAACGTGGCCGATGCCTATGGCAAGACCGCAACCTTCATGCCGAAACCACTCGTTGGCGACAATGGCAACGGCATGCACGTGCACCAGTCGATCTTCTCGGGCGATACGAACGTGTTCCATGGCGACGCCTATGCCGGTGTGTCCGAAGCCGCACTCTTCTACATCGGCGGGATCATCAAGCACGCGCGCGCGATCAACGCGTTCTCGAATGCAAGCACCAACTCCTACAAGCGTCTGGTGCCCGGCTTCGAAGCGCCGGTATTGCTCGCCTACTCGGCGCGCAACCGCTCAGCCGGGATACGCGTGCCCTACATTCAGCGCAATAATCCGAAGGGCTATCGCCTAGAGGTGCGTTTTCCCGACAACACCGGCAACCCCTACCTGACCTTCGCCGCGATGCTGATGGCCGGCCTCGACGGCATCAAGAACGAGATGCACCCCGGCGACGCACTCGACAAGGATATGTACGAACTGTCGCCCGAGGAGCTCGAAGGGGTGCCGACGGTTGCCTCGTCCCTCGAGCAGGCCATGGCGGCACTCGATCAAGACCGCGCGTTCCTGAACGCTGGCGATGTGTTCACCAACAGCACGATAGACGGCTATCTAGCCCTCAAACAGGAAGAGGTCGATTATCTGAATGCAACCACCCACCCCGTCGAGTTCGAGATGTACTACAGCGTCTAGGGCGATGTAAGTAGCCTCACGAAAAAGCCCCAAATTTGATAACAGTTTCGGGCTTTTTTTTGCCCGTCCGTGGTCCAATATGGGTCGATCGAATAAACCACTACTCGCTGGACGGGCTATGTCTAATCGAACAGTCGTGAACCTCGTCGTCCTGGCAGCACTGGCGCTGGCCTACGGCGCTGCGGACGCGGGCACCCGAATCTACAAAACTGTCGACGCGGACGGCAATGTCGTCTTTACCGACGTCCCGCCGCTGGACACATCCAAGTCGCAAGAGGTCAAGATTGGCGTGTCCAACACGTTCGAGAATCCGCAACGAGAACTCGGGGCGCGCCAGGTATGGAACGCCGGCCAGGACGGTGAGGAAGCGCCGGCCGAGACCGAATTCGCCTACCACTTGGCGGTTATCGTCGCACCGGAAAATGACGCCTCGCTGCGCGAGAATGCCGGCAACGTATCGGTCAGGACGCGGATTAGCCCGAGGTTGCGGCCCGGGCACAAGCTGCGCTTGCTGGTCGATGAATCCCCCCTAGGACGCCTGATCAGCACCTCCGAATTCGCGCTGACCAACGTCGATCGCGGCTCCCATACGCTGCGCCTACAAATCGTCAATCAGGCAGGCGCCGTGATATTCGACGGCCCCGGCAGCACGTTTCATCTTCAGCGCACCTCGATATTGCGATCTGCTCGAAGTACCAACTGACTCCCCGTTCTTGACCTAGAACGGTGCATGCACTATTTTGGTGCACTTGCAACCGTCACTCGAACAACAGGTCTTTGAGCATCAAACCAGTGCGATCCTGGTGATCTCACGTGAGCTGACGATACTGAAGCTCAATCCCGCCGCCGAAGACCTGTTTGGTGTTAGCGGACAGCAATGCATGGGCCAGGGGTTGGCCGAGTTGTTCATCGAGTCCGAAAGCGTATTTGCCAATCTAGCCTCGACGACCCCACTCGAGCAGTCCTTCACCCACCGCCATCAATCGCTGGTGTTGCGTGGGGGCAACCGTCTGATCGTCGATTTGACGGTGGTGCCCATGGAGACCGACGGGCACCTGTTGATCGAGATACAGCCTCTCGATCGGCTGCTGCGCATCAATCAGGATGACCGCCTGATCAACGTGCAAGAAACCACGACCGAGCTGGTGCGGGGATTGGCCCACGAGGTGAAGAACCCGCTAGCCGGTATCCGCGGTGCAGCACAGCTTCTCGAGCGGACCCTCGATGACGAGCGTTTGAGCGAATTCACCAACGTGATCATCCGCGAGACCGATCGGCTCACCGGGCTTGTCGACACCATGCTGGGCCCCAACCGTATCCCGAAAATCGCCCCGGTCAACGTGCACAAGGTTTTGGAGCACGTTGCCCAAGTCGCCGGCGCGAGCATGGACACGCATCGAGGAATCGAGTTTCAACGCGACTACGATCCAAGCCTGCCGGACGTGGACGCCGACGAAGACCAGTTGATCCAGGCCTTTCTGAACATCGTCAGCAACGCCTGTCTCGCGTTGGCAGATACACCCGATCCGCGCATCACATTGCGCACACGAGCACTCAGGCAGTTCACCATTGCCGGCCGAAGACATCGGCTTGTCGCACAGATCGACGTCATCGACAACGGACCGGGCATCCCCGAACACCTGCAGGATCGCATCTTCTACCCGATGATCAGCGGCCGCGCCGGCGGCACCGGACTCGGGCTCGCCATCACTCAAACCATCGTACGGCGCCATGACGGCATTCTCGAATGTCATAGCGAACCCGGCAACACACGGTTTTCCGTGATCTTGCCGCTCACCTTTGAGGACAATTCACCATGAGCCACTTTGTCTGGATCATCGATGACGACCGCTCGATTCGTTGGGTGCTGGAGAAGGCGATGGAGCAAGCCGACATTCCCACCCGCTCGTTCGCCAGCGCGGAACATGCTCTCGAGCAGCTACCCGAAGAGTTGCCACTGGCCATACTGACCGATATCCGCATGCCCGGCACCTCGGGGCTGGAACTCTTGGAGACGCTGCAAAACGACCACCCAGACTTACCGGTCGTGATCATGACCGCTCATTCGGATCTCGACAGCGCTGTGTCCTCCTATCAACGAGGTGCTTTCGAGTACCTGCCCAAACCGTTTGACGTGGATGACGCGGTTGCAGTCGTGCGGCGGGCCCTCCTACATACGAAAGTGCATACGCAAGTGCATGCCGAGACCCGCGTGCGCGCGGTTGCATCGCCAGCGGCCAAACCAGCACCGGAGATTCTCGGCCAGGCGCCCGCCATGCAAGAGGTGTTTCGCGCCATCGGTCGGCTCGCAAGCTCCAACGTTACGGTTCTCATCACCGGTCCGTCGGGCTCGGGTAAGGAACTGGTTGCCCGGGCGCTACATCGGCACAGTCCCCGGGCCAGCGAGAAATTCGTGGCTCTGAACGTTGCCGCTATTCCCACCGAGCTCATCGAATCCGAGCTGTTCGGTCACGAAAAAGGTGCGTTCACGGGCGCTGTCAACCGCCGGGTCGGACGCTTCGAACAGGCCGATGGCGGAACCCTGTTCTTGGACGAGATCGGCGATATGCCTCGAGCCACGCAGACCCGGCTGCTGCGTGTCGTTGCCGAAGGCGAGTTCTACCGAGTCGGTGGCCATGATTCGCTCAACGTCGACGTGCGCATCATCGCCGCGACGCATCAAAACCTCGAGTCCCTCGTGCAAACCGGGTCGTTTCGAGAAGATCTCTTCCACAGGCTAAACGTGATTCGCGTCCACATGCCATCACTCGCCGAACGGCGTGAGGACATCCCGGTGCTGGCCAATCACTTCCTGTGGTCGGCCACCGAGGAGCTTGGCGTCGAGGCGAAGCAGCTGCACGCCGATACGCTGGAGTACTTAGCCAACCTACCCTGGCCGGGCAACGTGCGTCAGTTGGAAAATACCTGCCAATGGCTGGCCGTGATGGCCTCGGGTCGACAGATACTCGTCGAGGATTTGCCACCGGAGCTGCGTATTCAAACGGAGGCACCGGTGGCCGGTCACTGGGAAAGCGCCTTGAGCGATTGGGCGACGGACATGCTGGCCAACGAGTCGCACCGTCCGCTGCTCGATGAAGCCTTGCCGAAATTCGAGCGAATCGTCATCCGAGCGGCGCTGCAGCAGACCGGTGGACGGCGCAAAGACGCAGCGGTGTTACTCGGCTGGGGCCGTAACACGCTCACCCGTAAGATTGCCGAGCTCAACATTTAACCTGGAGCTATTGCGATGGCGTTGAATATCGTGCTGTACGAACCGGAAATTCCACCCAACACCGGCAACATCATTCGGCTGTGCGCCAACACCGGTGCGCGTTTGCACCTGGTAAAACCGTTGGGCTTCGAACTCGACGACCGCCGTTTGAAACGGGCCGGTCTCGACTATCACCAGTGGGCGGACGTCACCCTGCACGATTCTATCGATGAACTGCTGGAGGATGGCACGTGCTATGCGTTGACCACAAAGGGTCGACGGCTCTACACCGACCCGACCTATCAGGCTTCAGACACCTTGATCTTCGGACCGGAAACGCGCGGTCTACCCGATCGCTTGTTGAACCGATTTGCCGAGGTGGCCAAGCTGAGAATTCCCATGCAGGCAAACTCTCGAAGCCTGAATCTGGCGAACGCTGTCGCCATCACGCTATACGAGGCGTGGCGTCAGCTGGAATTCAATGCGTGACGGCGTCTGGCTTGGCTTCGCCTTGCTGCTTCTTCAGCGCTTCGGCGTACAGTGCCTCGAAATTCACGGGGGCGAGCTGTAGTGCCGGAAAACCGCCTTTGACGACCAGATTGTCCACGGCTTCCCGCGCATAAGGGAACAGGGTTGTCGGACAGACGGTACCCAGCACGCGGTGCAACACCTCACCTTCCAGGCCTTCCAGCACGAACACCCCGGCCTGCTGAATCTCGACGATGAACGCCGTCTTACCGCTCTCGATCTTGGTTCGCAACGTCACGGTCAGTACCACCTCGAAACGCGCCTCTTCGAGGCGGTTGGACCGCGTGTTGATATCGACCTGAATCTCGGGGCGCCAGGTTTTGGTGAACACGCCCGGGCTTTTCGGCGACTCCCACGAGGCATCCTTCAAATACATCCGCTCTAGAACGACTTGGCCGGTCATGCCTTCACCACCGGCAAGCTTTGGTTGCGCCATTCGCTGACGCCGCCCGTCAAGCGACTGACGTTCTCGAACCCGCGTTTGCGCAGCAAGGTTCCGGCGGAACCCGAATGTTGGCCCATCTTACAGGTGATGATGATGGGTCTGTCCTGGTGCTTCTTGAGTTCGTCCACCCGAGAATCGAGGGCCGAGAACGGAATGTTGATGGCATCGACGATGTGGCCCGTATCGAATTCTTTCTTGTCGCGCACATCGAGCACGATAGCGTTCTCCCGATTGACCATGTCCACTAGCTGCTGCGCGCTAACCGAACGCCCACCACGCTGCATTTCGTTGCGTATGAACAGCGCCAGCACCACCACGAACGTAGCGAGTAGGAGTGGATGATTTGCCACGAATTCGAACACTTGGTCCATTTGTTTTTTGTTACCTGACCCTCAACGACCGCGCGATTATACAGAGTTGGCTTTCTGTTAGAATGCGCTGCCTCGATTGTCAATAATGCCCCGATGCGCACCGCTTCACTGCTCGTTGTTTTGGACGGATTTGGCCACAATGAGGCGGCGGAAGCTAACGCCATCGCCCACGCCCGGACCCCAACCTGGGATGAGTTTCTTGCCCAGCATCCACACACGCTGATTTCCGGGTCCGGCACCGATGTCGGACTTCCCGAAGGCCAAATGGGCAATTCCGAGGTGGGCCACATGAGCCTCGGCGCCGGCCGGGTCATTTTCCAGGATTTCACCCGCATCAATCGAGCCATCGAACGGGGCGAGTTCGCCAACAACCGAACCCTCAACGCGACGTTCGCAAAGCTCCGTACGTCGGGCGGTGCACTCCACGTCATGGGACTGTTGTCCCCCGGCGGCGTCCACTCGCATGAAGATCAGATCTTCGAACTCTTAAGGATCGCCAAAACCAAAGGCGTGGAGCGTGCCTACCTACACGCGTTCTTGGACGGCCGTGACAGGCCGCCGCAAAGCGCGGCGCCTTCGCTACTAGCGGCAGATCGGTTGTTGGTGCAGGACCTAGGCCTCGGTTGCGTGGCAACAGTGACCGGTCGCTATTTCGCGATGGACCGCGATCAGCGTTGGGACCGGGTTGAACGCGCCTACAACCTAATCGTGCGCGGCGAGGCACCTTTTCACGCGACCGACTCAAAAGTTGCCCTCGACCTCGCTTACGCGCGGGGTGAGACCGACGAATTCGTGCAACCCACGGCCATTCACGCCGAAGGTGAGTTACCGCTCACTCTTCACGAAACCGACGCCATCGTTTACATGAACTTCCGCTCAGACCGTGCCCGCCAGCTCACTCGAGCATTGGTGGACACCGACTTCAAGGATTTTGAACGGCGTTCATTTGTTTCGCTCACCGACTACGTCACCCTCACCCGCTATGCGGAAGACATCGACGCAAACTGCGCCTTCGAGACTGCCGTGTTGAGCAATACGCTGGGCGAAACGCTGTCCAATCTCGGCAAACGCCAGTTGCGCATCGCCGAAACGGAAAAGTACGCGCACGTCACCTTCTTCTTCTCGGGTGGGCGGGAGCAACCGTTCGACGGCGAGGACCGCATACTGATTCCAAGCCCGAAGGTCGCAACCTACGATTTACAGCCAGAGATGAGCGCCGCGGAGGTCACCGACAGGCTCGTCGAAGCCATCGCCTCGGGTTCTTACGACGCCATCATATGTAACTATGCCAATGGCGATATGGTCGGACACACCGGGGTTTTCGAAGCGGCCGTCAAAGCCGTCGAGACGCTCGATCACTGTTTGAGTCGGCTCGCCGAGGCACTGGCTGAAGTTGGCGGCCAGATGCTCGTCACCGCCGACCACGGCAACGTCGAAAAGATGGTTGACGCCACTTCAAAACAACCACACACCGCGCACACGTCTGACCCGGTACCGCTGGTGTACGTCGGACCACAGGCAGTGGTACTCGCGAGCGACGGCACACTTTGTGACGTTGCGCCCACACTCCTAGACCTCATGCATCTCGAAATACCCGGGGAGATGACGGGTCGATCGTTGGTCCGCATTCTAGAGCGCCAGAGCGCTTGAGCAGCCGCCTCCTCCCGATGCTGCTCGGGTTGGCCTGGGCGCACGCCCTTCTTTTGCACCCGGAAGCGCAGGCTGCAGAACCGCTCGACCGTCAACAAGCGGAAGCCCAACTCATGCATATCGTCGAG